>NZ_JBIMSN010000106.1:0-223693 GCF_043944905.1 Antrihabitans spumae | reverse complement strand
GCCTCGGCGGAGCCCGACCCCAACTACCCGGCCGAAAGACCCACGGTTAGAGCAAAAGAGCCCGAAAAGACTCACGAGCGGCGGAGCCGCCTCACGAGCGGCGGAGCCGCCTCACGTCCACCAGGGCCGCAACGGCAGCTCCGCCCGACCCTTGTCGTCGAGTTTCACCGACAGCACCTGATGCAACTGAACGACGTTGCGCTCGAAACCCAGCCGCGACCCCGCCATGTACAGACCCCACACTCGGGCTGTTCCCTCGCCGACCTCCGCTACGCAACCATCCCAGTTGTCGACCAGGTTCTTGCACCACTCGGCGAGCGTCAACGCGTAGTGCTCTCGCAGGTTCTCCTCGTGGCGTACTTCGAGGCCGACGTTCTGAATGTCGGTGATGATGCGCCCGGACCCGATCAGTTCGCCGTCGGGGAAGACGTACCGATCGATGAAGCCACCGGCACGGGCACTGCGATTGTTGTCGGGACGCGTGATCGAGTGATTGAGAAACAGGCCGCCGTCGCGAAGTTTGCTCTTCACGAAGCCGAAGTACGCCGGATAGTTCTGTACTCCGATGTGCTCGGTGAGGCCGATGGACGAGACCGCGTCGAAGTCGCTCTCTTCGATGTCGCGATAGTCCGAATGCCGGACCTCCGCGAGACCGGACAGTCCTTCGTCGGCAATCGCCTTCTGCGCCCACTCTGCTTGTTCGCGGGACAGCGTTGCGCCGATGACCTTCACGCCGCGGCGTGCCGCGTAGCGGACCATCGATCCCCAACCGCATCCGATATCGAGCAGTCGGTCGCCCTCTTTGAGGCGCAACTTGTCGAACACGAGCCGGTACTTGTTCTCCTGTGCCTCTTCGAGCGTCTGGCCGATGTTCTCGTAGGCCGCGCAGGTGTAGGTCATCGACGGACCGAGGACGTACTCGTAGAAGGTGTTCGATACGTCGTAGTGGTGCGAGATGGCTTCTGCATCACGGGTTTTGGAATGTCGAAGACCCTCTGCGATGCGACGCCAGCGGGGCAGTGCCTCCTGGGGCGGCGGTGCGATGGGTCGAAGCAGTTCCCACCCGAGCGAGCGCGTGATGTTGGCGATCGTCAATGCCGACGGTCGACGGAATTGCAACTGCTCTTCCATCACCTTGAGGACCTCGTACGGATCGCCGGGGTGCGTTCCTGTGATGTCGAGATCGCCGGAAACGTATGCGCGGGCCATCCCCAGATCTCCGGGTGCGGTCGCGAGATACGTTGTGCCACGCGGTGTTTTGAGCTCCATGCCGTACTGCGCATCCTCTGGCCCAGCGGTGCTGCCGTCGTATGCGGTGAACCGGAACGGCACCTCGCCATCGGCGAGAATCTCGAAGATCTCAGCGATGGTCAACTTCGGAGGAACGTCTGCGCGGATCTCGTTGCGTTCCTTGTACGTGGTCATTTGCGTTGCACCGCCTTCGAATAGAGGTCTAACAGCCTGGAATCGGGGTCGTATTCGGCCTTGAGCGCGGTGTACGCATCGCCGCCGTAGAGGCCTGCGAACTCGTCTTCGTTGTAATAAGCATCGGAGTACAGCGATTTATGCCCGTCGAACTCGGTGACCTTCTTTTCGATCAACCGATTTGTCACACCTTCGGGTTCGCCTGCACCCGAGGGGACCGACGACCAGAACCCGACGTTGACGTAGGTCCGGTCGGGTGCGATGGGGTAGAGGGGCCACGGGCGTTTTGCACCACCGCCCGGCTGACGTAAACGCAGCGGGCACAACCAGATCGGCTCGATCGGGATCTCGGCGAGGAACCATTCGACGAAGTCCGCAGTGCGTTCGATCGGGACTTCGATGTCCTGCACGACTCGTTCGCGAGGCGGGTTGCCGTGCCTGGCTTCGATGCGGTCGGCGATGCCGTATTTGTGGTCGAGTGCGATGAGCTTCCAGTAGACGCTGCTGCGGCGGTATTTAGCAGGCCAGAACCGCCTGATCTTGGGGTTCTGTGCGCCGAATGCGCGCGAGCACCAGAACCAGTCGGTGTCCCAGCGCCAGAGGTAGTCCGCGTTGGTAAGCCGGTCGGTTTTCGGCGCAGATCCGTCGTGCTGAATGGACCGGTAGAAGATGGCTTGACCTGTGACGTAGTCGCTGGTCGGGCCGGGGTCGGAGGTTTGGTGCCCGAGCGTCAGATAGCTTTCCTCGGCTGTGAACACAACACCGTCGAGGTAGTCGACCGGAACGCCGTCGTAGCTGCGATCGGTGATGATGCGGTCCATCGTCGCGGCGAGTTCCCGGACGTCGTGAAAGCGTAGGTGCCGGATCGAGACGTAGGGTTCGACGGTTTCGAGTTCGATCTTCAGCCGTGTGGCGTAGCCGAGAGTTCCGTAGGAGTTGGGAAAGCCTGCGAACAGATCGGTGTTGCGTTCCGGTGTAGCCGTGACGATAGTGCCTGCGCCGGTGAGGATGTCGATCTCGAGCACGGATTCGTGGGGGAGACCGTTACGGAACGACGTCGACTCGATGCCGAGGCCGGTAACGGCTCCGCCGAGCGTGATCGTCTTGAGCTGCGGTACGACGAGAGGTGCGAGACCGTGCGGCAGTGTCGCTGCGACGAGGTCTTCGTAGGTGCACATTCCGGCGACGTCGGCTGTCTTCGCGACCGGATCGATCGCGATGACCCCGGTCAGGCCGGAAACGTCGAGTCCGGGTGCCGTGGACTTCGCCCGAGCACGGAACAGGTTCGACGTCTTTTTCGCGAGGCGCACGGTTGCGTCGGCTGGAATCGCGCGGTAGCTCGCGAGCAGTCGGTCGACGCCAGCCGCGTGCGCCGCGAACCCCGTTATGCGGGACGCGGACCCAATAACGCGACCATTCACAGATGCGACCACTCTTCGACGGTATCGCTAGATTGTTCGTTCGGCTACCGATATTCGGCCTCCCCAGAGGAATCTTCATGCAGATGTAGCGTGCGCGTCAAACGGTCGACCGGATACACCCTGCGGTTCCTGCTGAGCGACCGAAACTTTGGGCTCTGTGATCCCCGTCACGACCGCGCCGGTCGCGGCGCTATGCTGATCTTCCTGCTCCAAGGGGTGATCGCATGTCAGACGGAGAACCGCAGTCCACCCAACGGGACATGCGGCCTTCGATCGTGGCCGAGTTGGAGGCAGCCGGTTTCGAAGACGCTGTCGAGATAGGCCGGGGTGGTTTCGGCGTCGTCTACCGCTGCTCACAGACCTCGCTCGACCGGACCGTCGCGATCAAGGTGTTGTCCTCGGACCTCGATGCCGAGAACGTCGACCGTTTTCTCCGCGAAGAGCACGCGATGGGACGACTGTCCGGCCATCCCAACATCGTCGACATCTTGCAGGTAGACGTCACTTTGACGGGGCGTCCGTACATTGTGATGCCCTTCCATGCGCAGGGTTCTCTGGACGATCTGATCCGTACCTCCGGGCCGGTGGCATGGTCCGCGGCCCTTCGAATCGGCGTGAAACTTGCCGGCGCGATCGAGTCGGCGCACCGCGCGGGAATACTGCATCGCGACGTGAAGCCCGCGAACATCTTAGTGACCGCCTATGGCGAACCGCAGTTGACAGACTTCGGAATTGCCCGTGTGCCAGGAAGTTTCGAGACTTCCAGCGCCACGATCACCGGATCGCCCGCGTACACGGCTCCGGAGGTGCTGACCGGCCGACCGCCTACGGCAGCGTCCGACGTGTACGGACTCGGTGCGACGTTGTTCGCACTTGTCACCGGTCATGCGGCGTTCGAACGGCGGACTGGGGAAAAGGTTGTCGCACAGTTTCTTCGAATCACGACCGAACCGATTCCCGACCTGACGGGCAGCGATATTCCGCCCGATGTCTCAGGTGCTATCGAAGCTGCGATGGCGCACGACCCGACCGACCGACCGAGTACGGCCGCCGCGTTCGGTGACATGTTGCGCGAGATCGAAGCGAACAACGGGTTGCCGGTCGACGAGATGGCGCTGCTGTCGGCAGACGCGATTACAGCGGCAACCGAGCCGCGAACGAGCAATCCGACGCCAACGCGGTCGCGAGAACGAACATCGACCTCGGCGGTGCCACGTACTGCGGCAACGAAGTTCCGGCCACCGTCGCACGCCCGCGCGTGGTTACCGCGGCCACGGCTCATCGACGTGCTGCGAGCGGGCAAGCAACGCCGGCTGACCGTAATTCATGCGCCGGCCGGATTCGGCAAGACGACCTTGGTCGCGCAATGGCGCGACGTCCTGACGGGGGCGGGGATATCGGTCGCGTGGTTGAGCGTGGATCTCGACGACAACAACGTCGTCTGGTTTCTGACCCATCTGGTCGAAGCGGTCCAGCGGGTTCGGCCGGAACTTGCTGATGGACTTGCAGATTCGCTGGAAGATCAGGCCGAGGACGCACAGCGATACGTTCTGACGTCGCTGATCGATCAGATCCACGAAAGCGGCGAAACCGTCGCTGTTGTCGTCGACGACTGGCAGCGGATCACCGACGAAGGTGTCGTTCGCGCGCTGGACTTTCTGATCGAAAACGGCTGCCACCACCTGCGAATCATCGTGTCGAGCAGGTCGAGAGCAGGATTGCCGCTGAGCCGCATGCGAGTTCGTGACGAACTGGTCGAGATCGATTCGGATGCAATGCGTTTGAGCGTGGACGAAGCTCGCGCATTTTTGGTCGATCGCAACGGGCTGCGTTTGACCGACTCCGATGTGGCGGGCCTGTGCGAGTCCACCGAGGGCCGGTTCGCTGCACTACAACTGGTGTCACTGTCGTTGAGCAACCATGCAGATCCTGCCGACCTGATCCACAGGCTGTCCGGACGGCACCATGCAATCGGCGAGTATCTGGTCGAGAACGTCCTCGACATGCTCGAACCTCGAATGTTGGAGTTCCTGCTCTCCATCTGTGTCGCGGAACGCGTTTCCGGTGATCTGGCGTCGACCCTCGCGGATACCGACGACGGACAAGCGATGTTGGAGGAGGCCGAGGAGCGTGACCTGCTTCTTCGCCGTATCGACGACGATCGCGAATGGTTCCGATTTCAACTCCTGTTTGCGGACCTTCTTCGTCGAAGGCTGGAGCGGGATCAGCCCGGCCGCGCACGCTCGCTGCATCTGAAGGCGTCGATCTGGTTTGCCGAGCACCAATTTCTTCGGGAGGCAGTCGATCACGCGATTGCCGCCGCCGATCTCAAGCGTGCACTCGAACTGGTCGAGACGAGTGGGATGGAACTGATCGATGGCTCACGGCTCGCCACGTTGCTCGGTCTCGTGGCCAAATTGCCTACACCGCAGGTTGTCTCGCGGTCGAAGCGGATGTTGGCGGTGGCGAAGGCAAACGTGTCGTTGCACAGGTCGACGGCAGCACGCTCTGCGCTGGACCGGATTTCTGGACTACTGGATCGAAATGCCGCGAACGACAATGCAGCTCGCATCGAAGCCGACGTCGTGAAAGCGGCCGCCGAGGTCGGTGCGGACCGAGTCGTCGATATAGATCAGCTCGTCGCCGAGTGCCTCGAACATCCTGAATCGGTTGCTGCCGGTGTCGTCTCGGAGGCAGCGAACGCGGCGACCTTCGCAGCCCTCGGTCGCTTCGATTTCGACGCCGCGCGTTCGCGTCAGTCCTGGGCGCGGCCGTTCCACGATCAGTCGTCGGGACCGCTCGGGCTTGTCCACGGATACTGCTACGCCGGCATCGCAGCTCGCGAACAGCTGGACTTCGTTTCGGCAGCAGCCAATTTCGTGCAGGCTCAGGAGGTGGCCGCTACCGCCGAGCACGCACGATTGCACGCAACCCGAATTGCGAACGCCATGCTCGGTGAACTTCACTACGAACAAGGCGATGTCGCGACCGCGGAACGGTTGCTCGACGAAAGCCGCGAGCTCGGTGCCGATTTGGGGGTCGTCGACTTCCTCGTCGCTGCGTACGTCACAGGTGCGCGTGTCAAGGCAATTCGTGGCGACCTGACCGCCGCCGCGGCCATCTTGCGTGAGGCGGCTGCCATCGCGAGTCGTCGAGTGCTGCCGCGCCTCGCTGCATACGTACACAGTGAGCAGTTGCGTCTTGGTCTGCCTGTCGCGGAGATACCCGTAATCGTCGACGACGCGGCGACCTTCGACGGGATTGCCCTCGCGACGAGCCAGATCGTGGAGAGTACGGCGATCGCACGTCTGCTCGCCGCGCACACGCTCGACGGCGACGACGTCGCCTGCACGCGAGCCCGCAAGCTCGCGAACATCATCGAAATGCAGAATCGGCCGCGCGCGGGCCTGCACGCGCAATTGCTGCTGGCATCGAGTCTCTTCGCTGCAGGTTGGCTCGCCGAGGCGAAGGATATTGCCGTGTTGTGTGTCGCACGATGCGCCGAGCTCGGTATCGGGCGTGTTCTGCTCGACAGCGGTCCACAGGTTGTCGAGTTGCTCGCGGAATTGCGCCGCGACCAGGTGGAAAGCCGGTGGCAGCCGCATTGGCCTGCGGTTCCGAAACCGTTCCTCGAGGAGCTGACAAGTTCGACCGACTGAGGCTCCGATCGTCGTGGCAGGGCAGGATGGACAGTGGAATTGCCATCGATCAAGGAGTGAACACGTGGGACAGGTCAGCGCGAGCAGTTCGGTGACAGTCGAGGCAGCACCGGAGGCGGTGCTCACCGCATTGTCGGACTACGAGACGGTTCGGCCGAGGATTCTCTCCGAGCACTACCGGGATTACCGCCTCGTCTCCGGCGGTCACGGCGACGGAACGGTCGCCGAGTGGACCTTGCAGGCGACGTCGACGCGCAGTCGCAACGTCAAGGCGACGGTCGCTGTAGCAGGCAACACGATCACCGAAACCGACGGCAACTCGTCGATGGTTACACGGTGGACCGTTGTCCCCAGTGGCAGCGGTTCGGAGGTCACGACGAAGACCGAGTGGACCGGAGCGGGCGGAATCGGCGGATTCTTCGAGAAGACTTTCGCACCGCTCGGACTGAAGAAGATTCAGGCTGAAGTTCTCGCGAATCTGAGCAACACGCTGGCCTGATTCGCCAGGAGCAGCACCCGTTCGGGTCGGTGTGCGCTGAGTCGAGTGCACCCCGATCCGAACACGCGCACACCGATGCCTACGACATCTACGAGCACTCATGGCTAGCCTGGCTACAGGCCAAGGCCACGAGTAGGGGAGCGTATGTCGCTGAAAGTCGATCGAATCAGCAAGCGCTACGGCGATTTGCTGGCATTGAACGAGACCAGCTTCGAAGTGGCCGACGGTGAGATCTTCGGCTTCGTCGGCAGCAACGGTGCAGGCAAGACGACGACGATGCGGATCGTCCTCGGCGTTCTCGCCGCTGATTCGGGGGAGGTGCTCGTCGACGGTCACGCGGTAGATCTCGATACCCGCCGCCGGATCGGCTACATGCCCGAAGAGCGCGGCCTCTATCCGAAGATGAAAGTCGGGGACCAGCTGAACTTCCTCGCGCGCCTGCACGGGCTGAGCAAGTCCGATGCAGCGTCTGCCGTCGAGCGCTGGACCGAACGACTCGGCGTCGAGCAGCGGCTCGGCGACATGGTGTCGGCGTTGTCGCTGGGCAATCAGCAACGCGTCCAGTTGGCAGCGGCCCTTGTGCACGACCCGAAGGTGCTCGTGCTCGACGAACCGTTCTCGGGACTCGATCCGGTCGCGGTCGACGTGATGAGTGCGGTGCTGAAAGAGAAGGCAGCCGAGGGTGTTCCGGTGATCTTCTCCAGTCACCAACTCGAACTCGTAGAGCGCGAATGCGATCGGGTCGGCATTATCGCCGGCGGTCGGATGCGCGCACTCGGCAGCATCACCGAGCTACAGGCACGTGGTAATCCGCAGTTGGAGGTGTTCGCGCCGAGCGCACCGCATGGCTGGGCGGCCGGAATTCCGAATGCCGTTGTGCTGCAGGAGGGAAAGGGCCGGACCCTACTCGAACTCCAATCCGGTGCCGACGATCAGGCGGTCTTGCGTGCAGCGCTCGCGACCGGGCCGGTGCATCAACTTATATCTCGCAGACCGTCTTTGGCCGAACTGTTCCGAGAGGTTGTCGCCTGATGAATCCGATCTTGCTGGTCGCGAAGCGGGAATTTCTCGTCAAGGTCTATACGAAGTCTTTTGTCATCGTCAACGCACTGCTGCTGGTCGTCGTGGTGGCAGGGCTGATCGTGTGGGCTGCCGTTCGCTCCGACGATGATGGCGCGGCGACGAAGATCGGTGTGACGGGCTCGGCGACGTCGATGTCCGAGACGATCGTCGCGACAGGTCGCGCCGCGGGAACGACGATCGAGATCGTCGACGTCGCAGGTCCGGACGAAGCGCGCGCGCAGGTCGAGGACGGTGACCTGGAGGCTGCCTTGGTCGGCGAGACCGATGTGGTTGTCGAGGAGGACTTGTCGCCGGAGTTGCGAGCCGTGTTGCAGTCGGCTGTGCAGCAGAACGCACTCGACGGAGCACTGCGAAACAACGGAGTCGACCCGGCCGAACTCGCTGCGCAGGTCGGCGATACGAACCTGGCCGTCACGGCGTTACACCCGCAGGCGAGCGATCACGACCAGCGGATCGCTTTGGCGCTTGTCGGTGCGGTCCTGCTGTTCATCGGGGTCGCGAACTTCGCGCCTGCAGTGGGAATGGGTGTGACGGAGGAGAAGTCGAGCAGAGTCGTCGAGTTGCTGTTGTCGACGATCAAACCGTTGCACCTGCTCTGGGGAAAGATCATCGGCCTCGGTGCGGTCGGACTAGCGCAGGTCGTTGTCATCGCGTCGGCGGGGTTGATCACGGCGCAGGCCACCGGTCTGCTCGAAATACCAACGGCAGCAGCCGGAATGCTGATCGCGACGCTTGTGTGGTTCGTGCTCGGATTTGTGTTCTTCGCGACGCTGTACGCCGCAGGCGGCTCGATGGTCTCGCGCGTCGAGGAAATCAACTCGACGACTTTGCCGGTGATGTTGCTGCTCATGGCGTCTGCGTACTTAGGCTTCTTCGGAGTTGGCAGTCTGGACAGCAACTTCTACAGCATCATCAGTTGGATTCCGCCGTTCTCGTCGATCCTGATGCCCATGCAGATCGCGGCGGGCAACGCATCGACGTTCGAGGTCGTCGGCACCATTGCCCTCATGGTTGCCGCCTGCGCGGCGTCGGCATGGGTGTCCGCGCGGATCTACCAGCGGTCCGTATTGCTCACCGGCGCAAAGGTTTCCTGGGCACACGCACTCGGCCGCTGAACCGGGCCGAGTGCGCGAACGGCAATTACATACCGCACCCGATGTCGAACAGGTTGCCCTCGGGATCGCTGAGCGTCGCCCATTTGGTGCCGAACTCGTCGTAATCGGCAATGTGTTTTGCGCCGAGGGATACAGCTCGCGCGATCTCGTCGGTCCATTCGGCAGACACCAGATCGATGTGGACGGTGTTCTTGCCGGGATTCTTGTCGGGCACAGCGATGAACATCAGTACCGGATGGGCGCCCGATGAGCGACCCACCGTTGCGAAGTACTCGCTTGCACCCTCGTCCACGGGGCGGTCGAGTAGCCCACCCCAGAAGGTGGCCAGCTCGGTCGCATTGGCGCAGTCGAAGGTGATGTGTTCCAGGGAAATTGCCATTATGTGCTCCTTCGATGGGTGTGGTTGATCAGGCGGCGTGCTGAATCGGCCAGCACACCTCGGTTCTGAACGTGGTGGCGTCGTCGGTGTGATTGGGACCGACGAGGTAGATCTCTCTGATCGGGTCCGGGATCGCGACGTCGTGCTCGGCGACGTGAATGCCAAGTGCTCCGTACGTGCGGTCGCATTCTTCGAACGGCCCTGCGTGCACAGCGACCGCCAGCCGCGCAGGCGGCAGTACAAGCGCTTCGAGACCTTCGACAACCGGAGAACCGGCGGGCACCGGGACGAACGCGACGACCTCGCCGGAGTCGTGTTCGAAGAATTCGCTGGAGTACGTAGCTCCGCCGGGTCCCGTAATCTCGATCCCGTGTTGTTCCGCCGTGATGTACAGCTGGGGGAAGACGGCCCCACACCAGTCGCCGACGTCGCGACGTGCGACGACCGCTCGGACCGCCAGTGTGGAAAGCGCTGCTACGCTGCGATATTCGACAGCCAACGCGTCGATCGGGCCCAGCAGCGACCGCAACGATGCCACCACCTGCTGGGTGCGTTGTAGCTCGGCTTCCATACGTTCCAGGTGTGCCCGCATGGTGGCGTTGCGAGTCTCCGGGTCTGCCGCGGCCAGAACGGATCGCACTTCCGGCAGCGGCATGTCGAGATCACGCAGCCTGCGAATCAACTGTGCGCTGCCGACCTGAGTTGTCGAGTACCTCCGATAGCCGGAGTTCTCGTCGATCGTCGCTGGTGAGAGCAGGTCGATGTCGTGGTAGTAGCGCAGCGTCTTCACGCTCAGATGAGTGAGCCGTGAGAACTCCCCGATGGGTACCAGTGCCGTCATGGGTTAGAGCAAACACCCTCCAGCAGGTGGAGGGTCAAGAGAACGCTCGGCCCATTGCGAAAAACCGGTACACGTGGGTCGCGGCGTCGTGGGCTGCGGCGAGGCAACGTCTACGCTGGCTTGTGACGTGAATGGACGACGGCACCGCCGTTGAACGAAAGGGAGCGGCATCGTGCAACCAGGTGGACAGCCCGATATGGCGCAGATTCTGGCGCAGGCGCAGCAGATGCAGCAGCAGCTGATGGCGGCGCAGGTGGAAATTGCGGAGACCGAAGTGACGGGTCAGGCCGGTGGCGGACTTGTCACTGCGACCGTCAAGGGCAGTGGTGAGTTGGTGGCGCTGACGATCGATCCGAAGGTGGTCGATCCGGACGACGTCGAAACTTTGCAGGACCTCGTCATCGGTGCGATCTCCGATGCGAACACGCAGGCTCAGCAGGTCGCGGAAAGTAAACTCGGCCCACTCGCGGGCGCTCTCGGCGGCGGCGGTGGACTTCCCGGCCTGCCCGGATTCTAGCGGGCGAGCGTGTACGAAGGTCCAGTTCAGGATCTGATCGACGAGCTCGGCAAACTGCCCGGTATCGGCCCGAAGAGCGCACAGCGCATCGCCTTTCACCTGCTGTCCGTGGAGCCACCCGAGATCGATCGGCTGCAGGGCGCCCTGCAGAAGGTGCGTGACGGGGTGCAGTTCTGCATGGTGTGCGGGACCGTATCGGACAAGGAGATGTGCCGCATCTGCTCGGATCCGCGTCGCGATCGCACGATGATCTGCGTGGTCGAGGAACCGAAAGATGTTCAGGCAGTGGAACGTACGCGCGAGTTCCGCGGTAGGTATCACGTACTCGGTGGTGCGCTCGATCCACTGAGCGGAATCGGCCCTGACCAACTGCGGATCCGAGAGTTGCTCGCCCGCATCGGAAATCAGGACGACGGCGTCGACGTCTCCGAGGTCATCATCGCGACCGATCCGAACACCGAAGGCGAAGCGACGGCCACCTACCTGGTTCGTATGCTGCGCGTGTTCCCCGGACTTTCGGTGACGAGGCTCGCGTCCGGTTTGCCGATGGGTGGCGATCTCGAATTCGCTGACGAGCTCACCCTTGGGCGCGCGCTGTCGGGTCGGCGGGCGATGTGAGGCGAACCGAAGCGGTCAGCCGGCGCGTCTGTAGCCGGTAGCGGTGGCCGCACAACCGCAGCCGCCGGCGAGATCGACGCAGTCGACGATGAAGCCGTGCCGCGCGAGTAGGCGGTCGACGCAGTCTTCTTGCGTGCACTCGATCTTGTTTCGGCCGAACATGCCGTCGACGTGCACGATGAGTGTGCCGTGGCAGTGATCGCTTCCGGTTTGGCAGGAAATACATTCCATACGTTCCGTAGTACCACCGCACGCCAGCGGCACTGCGGACCTCAGGGGGTGTGTTCGTTCGTGATCATGAAGCAGCATGCGTTGCCAGCTGCCTCTTCGGTCAGCCCCGGTCGACGATCGAGAAGCCGATCAGCGCCGTCCGGCGGCGAGCCGTTCTTTGCGTAGCTTCTCGACCTCGGGGAGATCGAGCGGCGGAAGTTCGTCGACGCCGAGCGCGCGGCTCAACAGGAGGTCGGCGAGTTCGGGATTGCGGGCCAACGCCGGACCATGCATGTAGGTGCCGATCACCGAGCCCTGGACGACACCCTCGAGTCCGTCGCCGACGCCGTTGCCGACACCGTGGGTCACCCGGGCAAGGCCGGTCGCCGCTGGACCCAACGAGGTTCCGCCGCGATGGTTTTCGAAGCCGGTCAGTGCCGCGGTGAGGCCGTCGATGGTCGGCTTGGTGAGTACCTCGCCGATCGAGCGTGTCGCCTGCGGTGCGGTCGTGCAGTCGAGCATCTCGACGCCGTCGACCCGTTCTCCGCTCGACGTCTCGTACCAGCGTCCGAGTACCTGGATCGCAGCGCAGATCGCGAGGACCGGTGTGCCTCGTTCGGCGGCGCGTTGCAGACCTGGATATTTCTGCAGATGACGCGTAGCGAGCCGTTGTGCCGAATCTTCGGCTCCGCCAAGGGTATACAGGTCCAGCGACTCGGGAACGGGGTCGCTCAACGTGATCTCGACAACCTCAGCGTCGTAACCGCGGAGCCGTAGCCGCTGACGCAGGATCAGCGCGTTGCCGCCATCGCCGTAGGTGCCCATGACGTCGGGGAGGACGAGGCCGATACGAACGGTCGAGTCAGCCACGGCCGGTCTCCAATGCACGGTTGAGGTCGCGGAACGAGGTGTAGTTGGCCAGCACCTCGACGCGGCCCGCGGGACAGGATGCGATGGCACGCACCGGATCCGGCACGGTTGTGTGCTCGACACCGGCGTAGGTCAACCGCACTGCGAGGTCGGTCGCGCGCTCACCGGATGCAACCACCTGAACGCCTTCGAAATGCTCGAAACGTACGTCCCACAGCCACGACAGATCCTCGCCGTCGGGCACCTGGCCGTTCACGGAGATCACCAGACCGTCGACTGAGTGATCGATCATAGACAACGCCTCTTGCCAGCCTGCGGGGTTCTTCGCCAGCAGCATCCTGACGTTGTGCGGTCCGACCTGGACGGTGCTGTAGCGACCGGCCACCTCTTGCACGGACGCTGCGGCTGCGACGGCTGCGGTCGGGTCCGCGCCGAGGACGACTGCTGCCGCGACTGCCTGTGCGGCGTTGCCGCGGTTCGCTTTACCCGGCAGCGTCAGCTGCATCGGAATCGTCAGGCCGTCCGGGCCGTAGAGGTTGTTGTCGTCGAGCCACCAGTCGGGCGTCGGCCGAGCGAAATCGGACCCGGTACTTCGCCAGTGTGGACCGTCCCAGACGATCGGCTCGCCGGTCCGCGGGCAGCTGACCGAGTCGCTTGCCCAGCCACCGCCTGCGGCGACCCAGACAACTTTGGCGGCGTCGTAGGCGGCGGACGTCATCAAGACGTCGTCGCAGTTGGCGACAACCGTCGTCTCCGGATGGCGTTCGAGGCCTGCGCGGAGTCTGCGCTCGATCATGTTGATCTCGCCGACGCGGTCGAGCTGGTCGCGGCTGAGGTTCAAAAGGACTACTACCTCGGGTTTCACGGCGTCGCAGACGTGCGGGACGTGCAGTTCGTCGACCTCGAGCGCAGCGAGGCGCGCGGTCTGGTTGGCGGTGAGTGCAGCCACTATGCCTGCGTCCATGTTCGCGCCGTCAGCCTGCGTCGCGACGTCGCCGACCGTCGCGAGCGCAGCTGCCGTCATCCGCGTCGTCGTCGATTTGCCGTTCGTTCCGGTCACCACGACCGTGCGCCGACCTTCGCCGAGCTGGCCCATGATCGACTTGTCGATCTTGAGTGCGATCAGGCCGCCGATCATGGAGCCTTTGCCACGTCCGGCTTTCTGCGACGCCCACGATGCGGCCTGTGCGGTGCGGAGGGCGAAGCGGCCGCGCGGAGAAATCCGCTTTCTGGTTTCACGATCGAGCATTCGCCGAGTTTGGCACAAGTAGGTCGGCCGACGTTGGCCACCCGAGTGTGGGGTTCGGCACCGGCACCGGCACCGACACCGGCACTCGCACCGGCACCGGGTCGGCAAGGACAACGACCGGTGGTTTCGGCATGCGAGGTGTCGCGGCCATGGCGCCGGTGATGACGACGACTCCACCGATCACGGTGAGGACTGTCGGTTCCTCGCCGAGAACGAACCAGGCAACCGCAATCCCGACGACCGGGACCAGCAGGGAGAAGGGTGCAACGATGCCGGCGGGGTAGCGGGTCATCAGGTAGGTCCACAGTCCGGAGCCGGCGATCGTGCCGAGGATCACTGTGTAGGTGAGCGCGATCAGACCGATCGAACCGTCTGCGTCGAAAGAGTTGGCGAGGTCGCGCCAACCGGTTGTCGGTCCCTCGACGGCTGCCGAGATCGCGAGCAGTGGGAGCGGGGGAACCACTGCCATCCAGAGGGTCAGCCGCATCGGGTGCTCGGGCTTGGCCAGCCGCGAGCCAAGGTTGCCGAAGGCCCAGCCGAGACCGGCCAGCAGGGTCAGGAACACGGGCAGCAGGGTCGCGTGCTGTGCACGGTCCCAACCGATCGCCACCATCCCGCACAACGCAACTGCGAGGCCGATCAGCTGGCGTCTGTTGAACTTCTCGCCGAGTAGCAGCACACCGAGGACGACGGTGAACGGTGCCGACGATTGCAGGACCAGCGAGGCGAGCCCGGTTGGCATACCCGTGTTCATCGCGGTGAACAGGAACGCGAACTGCGCGATGCCGAAGCCGGCGCCGTAGAGCAGCAGCCACTTCAGCGGCACCTTCGGGCGAGGAACGAACAGCACAACCGGGATGGCGATGACCAGAAAACGCAGCCCGGCGAAGAAGAACGGCGGAAAGCGGTCGAGTCCGGCGCGAAGTGCGAGGAAGTTGAGACCCCAGAGCAGTACGACGGTCAGGGCAAGCAGGCGGTCGCGGGTGGTCATGATCCCATCGTGCGGGCCGCAAACCATCAGAACAATCGAATAATACTTAGGCGATAATGTAGCTTCGCTACGTTATCGCTCGTGCGTCTTTTTGGAGGGCCCACACACCGAAAGGACTCACGACCCGCATGCGGCCTGAGGAGGTTTGGTGGACACACAGAGGCTGCGCGTGCTTCGCGAGCTTGCTGATCGTGGCACCGTCGCCGCGACCGCAGCGGCGTTGTCGATGACGCCATCGGCGGTGTCACAGCAACTCAAGATTCTTGCGCGGGAAGCCGGGGTCACCCTGTTGGAGCCGGACGGGCGTCGCGTCCGTCTCACCGATGCAGGTAACGCCCTCGTCTTGCGCGCCGAGGACGTGCTGGCGGCCCTGGATCGCGCATCGGCCGAGATGGAGTCCTATCGCGGTTCGCCGCGAGGCAGGGTGCGCGTCGCAATGTTCCCCTCCGGTGCTTCGCTCCTACTGCCGCTGGTCCTCACCGCGATGGCGGGAACGGGAGTCGTCATCGAAGCAGGCGACGAAGACCTGCCGTCATCGGCGGTACCGCGACTGCTCGCCGACTACGACGTTGTGCTCACCCACCGCGACGACCGTGCGCCCGCGATCAGTTCGGATCGCGTCGCCTCCCGCACAATCCTGCGCGAACCGATCGACCTCGTGCTGGCGAAGACACATCCGCTCGCGAGTGGTACATCGGTCTCGCTTACCGACCTCGTAGACGAGAACTGGATCAGCGTCCGCGGTGGATTCCCTGTCGACGACGTGTTGCTGTCGATCGCTGCGGTAACCGGCGTGCAACCGCGAGTTACCCAGCGGCTCAACGACTTCAAGGTGATCGAAGCAGTCGTCGCAGCCGGGTTCGGAGTTGCGTTGATGCCTCGTCACGCCGTCGGCAACCCGAACGTCGTCGTGCTGCCGTTCACCGGAGTGCGCGCCGGGCGTAGCTACGAACTGGCGACTCGGCGCTACGCCGATCGGCGACCTGCGATAGCTGCGGTGCTCGACGCGTTCGTCGCTGCGGCCGCGTCCGTCGACGCCGCGCGGTGACTACTCGGGTTGCCGCGCACTTGTGAACGCGAACTCGTCGGCAACCATCGCGGCCAACTCGAGCAACGCGCGGCGGGTCGGTTTGCTGACCAGTTCCAGGTCGATCTCGGCGCCCTCGGCGAGGTGATCGTCGAACGGAATGACCTGCACCGCGCGGGTGCGATCGAGGAACAGCTTGCGCAGCTGGTCGATGTCGATCGAGCTTGCCCCGCGACGCGACGAGTTCACCACGACAACCGTCCGCTCGACGAGCTTGCCGTAGCCGTGGTGCTCAAGCCAGTCCAGCGTCGCCGATGCGCTGCGGGCGCCGTCGATGGCGGGGGAGGTGACCAGTACGAGCGAACTCGCCATGTCGAGCACACCTGTCATCGCCGAGTGCATCAAGCCGGTGCCGCAGTCGGTCAGGATGATGTTGTAGTACGACTGCAAGATGCCGATCGCCGCGCGGTAGTCCGCCTCGCTGAAGGCCTCCGATACTGCCGGATCCTGCTCGCTTGCCAGTACCTCGAGGCGGCTCGGAGCCTGCGAGGTATGCGCGCGGACATCGGAATAACGGTGAATGCTCTTGTCGTCGAGCAGATTTCGCACCGTCGAATTGGTCTGCTTCGGAACCCGGTGCGCGAGGGTCCCCAGGTCCGGGTTTGCGTCGATGGCAATGACGCGGTCGCCACGTAACGATGAGAACGTCGAGCCGAGACCGACGGTCGTCGTCGTTTTGCCGACGCCGCCCTTGAGCGACAGGATCGCAATTCGGTAGTCGCCGCGGACCGGCTGATTGACGCGGTCGACAAGTTCACGGTGCGCGATATCGGCAGGCGATTCGCCCGGGTTGATCGACTTACCCGATGCCTTGTGCAGCGCGAGACGCCAGCCGCTGCGGGGCGGGCGCTTTGCGCGGCGTAACAGACTCAGGTCGTTGACCGACGCGGGTGGCTGCGGTGCGTGCTGCGGCGGGGGACCGCCCTGCCACTGAAGCTGCGGCGGTGGCTGCTGCGCCGCGGCAGGCGGTGCCCAGCTGTAGACAGGGCCGTTCTGCTGCTGGCCCTCTGGCGGCGCCTGGTACATCTGCGCGACGCGATCTTCCTGGAAGGGAACGCGCCGGACGGTGCCGTCGGAGCTGATCTCGGCTCGCTCACGCGGTAGCTGATCTGCGTCGAACGACTGGTGGGCGGGCTGCTGGACCGGCTGCTGCTCCGCATGTTGCGGTGGCGGTCCGAAGCCGTTCTGCTGCCAGTTGCTGGGTGCTTGCGGGTACTGCCCGGAATTGGGCTGCGGCTGCTGTTCGTTGTGCTGGAACTGCTCCGGCCGCTGCGCCGGGGGCGTCGGGGGTGCTGGGGGTCGCTGTGGTTCGGATTCCGCGCGAGCCTGCGTGGAGTGGCCATTCCGCTTGCTGGGCGGCTCGTTCTGGAGCCACGGCGGCGTGGACGGACTGTAATCGTTGCTCACGGATTCCCCCCGAGAATGTGACACGTCTGTTCGTGCTGGTATTGCGGCGACCAGGCTAACACTCGTTGGCGAATTCGAGTGATTCGAGCGAGATCGAGCAGGCAGAACCAGCTATTTTCCAGCATCCTGACAACGAAAGGGAGCCGGCGGCTGCCGGCTCCCTTCGAATATGTTGCTTACCGCTCAGACTGCCCTGTTCACGGCCGATACAACCGCACGCAGCGACGCCGTCGTGATGGACGTCGCGATCCCGACACCCCACACGACCTTGTCGCCGATGGCGCACTCGACGTATGCGGCGGCTTGGGAGTCGACGCCCGATGTCATTGCGTGCTCCGAATAGTCGAGCACCCGAACGTCGATGCCGATACTGGCGAGCGCGTCCACAAATGCGGAGAGCGGTCCGTCGCCGGATCCCGAGATCTCCTGCTCTTTGCCGTCGACCTTCACCACCGCTGTGATCGAGTCGATGCCGTCGTCGGTCTCCGATGCCGTGACCTTCTGCCGAATTCGCTCCAGGGGCAGCAGGCGATGCAGGTATTCGTTCGCGAAGACGTCCCACATCTCCTTCGAGCTCACCTCACCGCCCTCGCCATCGGTGATTTGCTGGATCGCACGGGAGAACTCGATCTGCAGTCGCCGCGGCAGCGCGAGGCCGTGGTCGGAATTCATGATGTAGGCGACGCCACCCTTGCCGGACTGCGAATTCACGCGAATCACGGCCTCGTAGGTGCGGCCGACGTCCTTCGGGTCGATCGGCAGATACGGAACCTGCCACAGAATGTCGTCGACGTCGGCGTCCAGTGCGTCGGCATCGAACTTCATCGCGTCCAGGCCCTTGTTGATCGCGTCCTGGTGGCTTCCGGAGAAAGCGGTGTAGACCAGATCGCCGCCGTAGGGATGGCGCTCCGGAACGGGCAGTTGGTTGCAGTATTCGACCGTGCGGCGGATCTCGTCGATGTTGGAGAAGTCGATCTGCGGGTCGACGCCACGGGAGAACAGGTTCATCCCCAGCGTCACCAGGCAGACGTTTCCGGTGCGCTCGCCGTTGCCGAACAGGCAGCCCTCGATGCGGTCCGCGCCGGCCTGATAGCCCAATTCGGCTGCAGCGACAGCAGTTCCGCGGTCGTTGTGTGGATGCAGCGACAGGACTACCGATTCGCGACGAGCCAGATTCCGGCTCATCCACTCGATCGAGTCGGCATAGACATTCGCTGTCGCCATCTCGACCGTTGCGGGCAGATTGATGATCATCGGATTCGACGGCGTCGGCGCGATGATCTCGGTGACGGCGTCGCAGACCTCCCTGGCGAAGGAGAGTTCGGTACCCGTGTAGGACTCCGGCGAGTATTCGTAACGCCACTCGGTGTCCGGGAACTTGGCTTGCTCGGCGAGACACTTGTGCGCAGCGTCGGTCGCGATCTTCTTGATCGCGTCACGGTCGGCGCGAAATACGACGCGGCGCTGCAGGATCGACGTCGAGTTGTAGAAGTGGACGATCACCTTGGGAGCACCGGCGCATGCTACGAAAGTGCGCTCGATCAGTTCCGGGCGACACTGCGTCAGGACCTGAATTGTGACGTCGTCGGGGATGGCGTTCTCTTCGATGATCTCGCGTACGAAGTCGAAATCGGTCTGGCTGGCCGACGGGAAGCCGACCTCGATCTCCTTGTAACCCATTCGCACGAGCAGCTCGAACATCCGCCGTTTGCGTGCCGGGCTCATCGGATCGATCAGCGCCTGGTTGCCGTCGCGGAGGTCGACCGCACACCACATCGGTGCTCGGTCGATGACCTTGTCGGGCCAGGTGCGGTCGGCAACTGCGACCGTTTCGACCTCTTCGGCGAAGGGACGATACCGGAAAGTCGGCATCGAGGAGTTCTTCTGGGGGTTCCACGCCGGCTGGTCGGCGGGAGCTGGGCGGGTCGGCGGATTGATCGTGCGCGAACCGGAAGTGAAGGCGTCTGCGGGTGACATGTCTGACTCCGAGATTTGGGGGACGGGTCGTCCGTACTTATGGATCGACCGGCGCGACTGGACCCCGCGACGGGAAGCCGGTCTGGATCAGACCCCGCCGCGGCAATCAAGGAGGAGCGCCCGCTGCATAGTTTCGAAGTCTACATGGGGGCTCGAGCGCAGAACAGGCAATACCGAAGCCATGCACGCTGAGCGCCCATCCTCGACATTTTGGGACGGGATCCCGTTCCAAAAGTCAACGAATGGTCGCTCAGCGTCATAGGCAAAAGTATTCCAGAATTCAGTGCACGCCTGTACACTCAGATTCGTGAAGGCTACTCCCGAAACCAAGCAGGCCGTAGTCGAGGCCGCGCGCACCTGGCTGGGCGACCGCGACCCGGCGACCGTCTCGTTGCGCGAAGTCGCGCGTGCGCTCGGGACGACGCCGACCTCGATGTATCGCCACTTCGACTCGATGCACGACCTGCGGGTGGCGCTGGGTCTGCAGCAGGGGACCCGTCCGGTAGTCGCCGAGCCTCCCACCTCTGTTCCCGAATCCTTCACCGATTCGTTCGTCGACCGTGCGGCCAGCCCCGAACGCATTCGGACCGTCATCGCAGAATTGATGGGCGAGACATTCTCGATCGGGCCGATCGGCGTCGGTCCAGGACAACGTGCAAAGGCAGTCGCACAAGGCCGAGTCGGCACCATCGAAGTCGTGCAGGGGCCGAACAGAACGCTGCATGCGCGGGTGCCGGTCAGCTTGCAGATCGTGATCGTCGTCGGTCGGATGCGCAAGAACGTCGCAGCTCACATCGTGGTGCCGATTACGATCGCGCCGCAGGTCAACGGTGCACTCGAGTTGTTGATCGACGTTGTTCGGCCGCGCCCGAGTGCTATTGCGGTCACCTTGGACGAGCGACGAATGTCGGCCAATGTGCTGAAGATCGGTCGCATCGACAGCCTGCTTCGCGCGCAGACGATCACCTATATCGACACCGTGCTCGACAGCCCGGCCGGGCGTGCGGCGACGGTCATAGATCTCGGCGATCTCATCGACACGGCATGGCAGCCAGGCATGATCGCCAGCTGATTGCGGTATCCGCACCTACGATCGGAATTCGACGTGAGGAGCGGTGATGCGCGGATCGAAGAAGCCGGTATCCCTCGAGAAGCCTGCGGAGGCGCTGCGGCCTTACCCGAGGAAGCCTCCGGTCAAGCTGATCGACTGGGCGATGTTGCTGTTGGCGCTGGTCTCCGTCATCTTGCTCGGATGGATCACCTTCTGGACCGTCGACCCCGACATCGTGCACTGGGTCATCTACACCGACTACGCGGTCTGTGCGATCTTCGCGATCGAGTTCGCCTACCGCTGGCGTAAATCGGGCGAGGGCTGGATCTTCCCAGCGAAGTACTGGTACGAGGTGCTCGGCATGATCCCCGTGTCGGACCCGGCCTTTCGCTCGTTCAGGTTGTTGCGGATCATCGTCGTTCTCGCCCGACTCGGACGTATGGCCGACCGCGCATTCGGTGAGCGCATCACGGCAGCGATCGTCAACAAATTCGTCGGCACGATCGTCGAAGCGATCAAGCGGCCGATCACCGTTGCGGTCCTCGACGAGGTCGGCGACGTGTTGCAGACCGGGCACTACACGGGCAACATCGCCCGCGCGCTCGAGGAGAATCGAGTCGAGCTCGACAACATGATCCTCGAGCAGATCAAACGCGACCCCCAGGCGGGCCGGCTGAAGTTCATCCCGTTCCACGACGACATCATCGGTCTGGCAACGGACACCACGTTCCGGATCATGTTGCAGGTGCTGGCGGACCCCCGAACCGACGAGTTGGTGTCCGACGCGATACGCGAGAACGTCGATCAAATAAAGATGGCTGTCCGAGGTAAGGACGCAGCGAAGCGCGGTGCAAAATCACCGGTATGACCGACCAGATCGCGGTAGCGCGCAGCTACATAGACGCCCTCGTTTCCCACGACGGAAAGTCCGTTCCCTTTGCCCAAGGCGCGGTCCGCTACGAGGTCGGGGTCAAGACCGGTCGTTCGGGTAAGCACTTGCAGCGCAGCCTTTCCCGTGGACCCCAGTACCGGGTGATCATGGGTGTCCGCAAGCTGGATGCCGTTGTCGACGGCGATGTCGTACATACCGAGTATCTGCTCGACGCCGGCTTGTTCGGGCGCAAGTTGGCGACGGTACGCATCACCGAGGACTTCGTCATTCCGGCGTCCGACCTTCTCATTCACCGGATCGACGCGAAGATCACGTTCCGGAAGAAACGTCAGTGAGCTTCGTGATGCCGGATCTCGTCCCGCAGCTGTGCGAATCGGGTTGTCTCGAACGCGATCATCGCGGCGAGCACAGCGGTCAGTAGTCCGAGCGAGGCCAGTGCGGGCAGCGCGGCAGCGACCGGGATGAGCGCAAGCAACACGACGATGGTGATCACGCGGGACACGGCGATCGTCCGGACCGCGTACCACTTGAAGAAGACCAGCGCCGCGATGTACAACGCGACCCCGCCGAAGAGGGTGAAGATCGGGATGCCGTACAGCGGATCGGTCAGATCGTGGTCGGTGTCGTCGCCGACGTAGCTGAGTACCTTCTTGAGACCGAGTGACAGGCCGATGACGCCGACGATCATCGGCAGGTGCGCGAACGTGTACGAGTTTCGCGCAATCTTGATCTGGAGTGCCCCGTTGGCCTTGTCGAGTTCGTGTTCCACGGCGAGCGCGGTGACATCGAAATAGGCCCACCACATCAGTGCTGATACAGCCAGACCCAGCAGTGACGCGATGATGATCGGCCACGAGATCGGCAGGCTGACGACGCCGATGCCGATCGAAACGATCGATTCGCCGAGGGCGACGATGATGATCAGGCCGTGGCGTTCCGCGAAGTGGGTGACAGATCGCAGGATCCAACCATTGCCTGCCAACACGGTGCCCAGGTAGTCCGCCACGAGCGCGCCGACCCAGAGCAGCGTCTGTACCGTCCCGGTCGTCTGCGACGCGATGAGCAGCAGCGTGGTGCTGATGGCCAGCGAGGGGAGCCAGCGCAGGACCGTCGCGCGGAACCGGGGTTCGTCCGTGGTGATGATCCAGAAGACCGAGACGTGCACTGCGCGAACGACGAAATAGCCGATTGCGAAGACGACCGGCCCGGACAGCCCGCCTGGTAGATCGTCGAATGCCTCGGGCAGCGCAAGCGCGATGATGAACGACGCGCCCATGGCAGCGAATACCGCAACCTTCACGATGCCCTCGTCGGCGCGCGCGACGTTGCCGAGCCAGGAGTAACCGACCCAACTCCACCACAGCACGGCGAGCACGAGTACCGACCGAAATACGTTGGCGGCGCTGGTGTTGTCGGCGAGCAGGTCGGTGACCCTGGTGAGGGCGAATACGAACACCAGATCGAAGAACAGTTCCAGCTGCGAAACCGTGCCGCGCTCGGACAGTGCCTGGACCCGTACACGTTTGGGGGTATTCACGGCGCACAACCGATGTGGCCGCCTAGGCCGGCTCGCTGATCCAGATGGGCTTCCAATCGGTCAGTTCGTGGAAGCGGCGAAGTTCCGCGAGCCCCGAAACCGATCCGAGCCACGATGCGTGTGGTGGGTTGGTCGTGTCGAAACCGCTCTGGACGAACCTGAGTCGGGTCTTGCCGTCGGATTCGGCCAACTCCCACGTCTGGACGCCGGGAGCACCCCAGTCGACGGTTACCTTCTGGTTCGGTTCGAGGTCGAGAATCTTCGCGGGCGGGAAGGGCGCGTCGAAGCCGCCCATCGCGTACCGACCCCCGACCCACGGCTCGATCGAAATCGGGTAGCCGAACCACGTCGATACCTTGTCGGTGTCGATCAGCGAGTCGTAGACCTCTGCGGGCGTCGCGTCGATGAGCGTTTCGGCACGGAACTCGGTATCACCGAAGTCGTGTCGCATTGTGAGCTCGCGACCCTCCAGCAGGTCGACGAGGTTGGCGAGCGACATGGCCCAGAAGGTTTGCAGCACGCCGCGAATCGTCTTGCCTTCGAACATTTCCTGGACGTCGAAGTGTGATTGCGACAGCACGATGATCGTCGTGTCCGGTGCTTCGGCTTCGAGGGTGATCGAGGTGGTGGTTTCGACGCCGTCGAGCAGCCAGGTGAAGGTGAGACCGTCGTCGTCGACGTGGGTGAGTTTTTGGTGCGGGGCATCGCCCTCGGGTGTGTAGCGGCCCCAGAATTCGTAGCGGGTCGGCAGCTCGACCGCGACTTCTTCGGCGAACCAGCGTCGCAACGTATCCGGATCGGTCAATGCGTGCAGGACTGCTGCCTTTGGCGCTGCAACTCGTGCGCGCACGATCATCGGTTCAGTCATCGTTCTCTTCTCCTTTGGGGTAGCAGGCGACGGCGAGTTTGAAGGCGTCGCCTTCGGAGCCGCCGTAGCGGGTGAACAGGTCTTGCAGGGTGGATTGCAAATCCGCGAGGAATTGCTGGCGGTGCTCGGTCGGTACTCGGATTTCGCCGGATACTCCGATCGACGGGAGTTCCGGTCGGCGCCGGTCGAGCGCTGCCACGTCGGCTTGCACGTCTTCCATGAGGTCGAGCAGGTAGCCGAGGCTGAGTTCGTCTTGGACTTTGCGCTGGCCAATCCGGCCGACGAGCCGGGGTGACAACCAGTAGGACCGTGCGGTCGCCTGGTAGATCCCCTCGTGGATGCCACGGACTTTGCGTTCGGATACCTGGTCGACGAGGCCGGCGTCCACCAGGCGTTTGACCTGGTAGTAGACCCGTTGTGGCGTCTGGCCCAGTACGTGCGCGATTTCTGTGCAGGTTTTGGGCTCGGCCAGTTGCCGCAGCACCTCGATGCGTTGCGGCTTGAGCAGGGACTCGGCCTGCTCGATGTTTTCCAAGTACACGACGTCTCTCATAACAAAAATGATTTTGAATATAAAAACATGCTTTGTCAATAGGTGACCGGCCGCACAAGAACCGAGCAGCCTGGGGCTGACCGCCACACGGCGTCGGCTTCTCGGTAGGCTGACAAGCTGGAAACCCAGTTACCAGCACTTATTCGGAGGTACATCCGCGTGGCTCTCGTCGTCCAGAAGTACGGGGGATCGTCGGTCGAATCGGCCGAGCGCATCCGACGCGTCGCTGAACGGATCGTCGAGACGAAGAAGGCCGGCAACGATGTCGTCGTCGTCGTCTCCGCGATGGGCGATACAACCGACGAACTGCTCGACCTCGCCTCCCAGGTCTGCCCATCACCACCGGCCCGTGAGCTGGACATGCTGCTCACCTCGGGCGAACGCATCTCGAGCGCGCTGGTCGCGATGGCGATCTCGTCGCTCGGTGCGCAGGCGCGGTCGTTCACCGGTTCGCAGGCAGGCGTGATCACGACAAGTGCCCACGGCAAGGCGAAGATCATCGACGTCACGCCCGGCCGGGTCCGCGCAGCGCTCGATCAAGGGTCGATCGTTCTCGTTGCAGGCTTCCAAGGCGTCAGCCAGGACAGCAAGGACGTCACGACGCTCGGTCGTGGCGGTTCGGATACGACGGCTGTTGCACTCGCGGCCGCACTCGACGCCGACGTGTGCGAGATCTACAGCGACGTCGACGGCGTCTACACCGCCGACCCGCGCATCGCGCCCAACGCGCAGAAGCTCGACCGTGTCTCGTTCGAAGAGATGCTCGAGATGGCAGCATGCGGCACGAAGGTGCTCGGCCTGCGGTGCGTCGAGTACGCCCGCCGCTACCACGTGAAGGTGCACGTCCGGTCGTCGTACACGGACAATCAAGGCACCTACGTTTACGGATCGATGGAGGACATTCCCGTGGAAGAAGCCATCCTCACCGGTGTTGCGCACGATCGCAGCGAGGCCAAGGTCACCGTGGTCGGTCTGTCGGACCAGCCCGGTTACGCGGCACGGGTCTTTCGTGCCGTCGCCGACGCGGACATCAACATCGACATGGTGCTGCAGAACATTTCGAAGGTCGAGACCGGCAAGACCGACATCACCTTCACCCTGCCGAAGACCGACGGACCGCTCGCGGTGGAGAAGTTGACGAAGCTGCAGGAAGAAATCGGCTTCTCCAACATCGTGTACGACGATCACATCGGCAAGGTTTCACTCGTCGGAGCAGGCATGAAGAGCCACCCGGGTGTGACGGCAACCTTCTGTGAAGCGCTTGCCGAAGCCGGCATCAACATCGACCTGATCTCCACTTCCGAGATCCGAATTTCGGTCCTGTGCCGCGATACGGAATTGGACGAGGCTGTTCGAGCGTTGCACGAAGCATTCGACCTGGGTGGCGACGAAGAGGCCGTCGTGCATGCGGGAACTGGAAGGTAGTAGCAGTTATGGGTTTACGAGTAGGCGTAGTCGGCGCGACCGGTCAGGTCGGCGCTGTGATGCGCACACTTCTCGAAGAACGTAATTTCCCCGCCGACGAGGTGCGGTTTTTCGCATCGTCGCGGTCCGCAGGTAAGACGCTGCCGTGGCGCGGCACCGACATCGTCATCGAGGACGCCGAGACGGCGGACCCGACCGGTCTGGACATCGCGCTGTTCTCGGCGGGCGCGACCATGTCGCGTGTGCAGGCACCGCGGTTCGCTGCGGCCGGCGTGACCGTCATCGACAACTCGTCGGCATGGCGCAAGGATCCCGACGTGCCGCTGGTCGTCAGCGAGGTCAATCCGGAGCAGACGCGCAATCTGGTCAAGGGCATCATCGCCAACCCCAACTGCACGACCATGGCGGCAATGCCGGTCCTCAAGGTGCTGCACGACGAGGCAGGTCTGAAGCGGCTGATCGTGTCCAGCTACCAGGCGGTGTCGGGTAGCGGGCTCGCCGGCGTCGAAGAGCTTGCGTCGCAGGCTCGTGCCGTGATCGACGACGCGGAGAAGTTGGTCAAGGACGGCAGTGCCGTCGAGTTCCCGGCGCCGAACAAGTACGTCGCGCCGATTGCCTTCAACGTGCTCCCCTTGGCGGGTTCGATCGTCGACGACGGCAGTGGTGAAACCGACGAAGACCAGAAGCTACGCAACGAGAGTCGCAAGATCCTCGGCCTACCCGACCTGCTGGTCAGCGGCACGTGTGTGCGCGTTCCGGTCTTCACGGGCCATTCGCTGTCGATCAACGCCGAATTCGAGCGGCCGCTCTCTGTTGCGCGTGCGCAAGAACTGCTCGCCGCTGCTGCCGGTGTGAAATTGGTCGATGTGCCGACTCCGCTGCAGGCAGCAGGTGCCGACGAATCGTTCGTAGGACGCATTCGCCAGGATCCGGGTGTTCCGGACGGACGTGGCCTCGCGCTGTTCGTCTCCGGCGACAACCTTCGAAAGGGAGCTGCGCTCAACACGATTCAAATCGCAGAGGTCTTGCTCTCGCAGTCCTGAGATTCGCACGGGGTGAGACCTCCACAGAATCTTCACATCGCCCGACCGTGATCACCACGACCGCTGCATAGAGTCGTCCCCATGAGTGATCCGGGCAGGGTTGAGCAGGGCAGACGACAAATTCTCGTCGTCGACGACGAACCGATCATTTCCGATTCCATCGCGACGAGGTTGCGCGCGGAGGGATTCGACGTCGACATTGCGGCAGACGGTCCGTCGGCTGTCGAGGCGAGCAAACGCCTTGTTCCCGATCTCGTCGTGCTCGATGTGATGTTGCCGGGTTTCGACGGACTGGAAGTCTGCCGCAGGATCCAGGCGGATCGGCCGGTGCCGGTGCTGATGGTCACTGCGCGAGTCGACGAGACCGACATGCTGATCGGACTCGGTGTCGGAGCTGACGACTATCTGATCAAGCCGTTCAGTATGCGCGAACTCGTTGCGCGGGTGCATGCGTTGCTCAGACGATCCGATCGCGGTGCTGCTGCCGCGGCGGCTGACGTGATGCGGGTCGGTGACGTGCGAATCGATGTGCAGGAGCGTCGAGTTCAACGCGGTGAGAGTGAAATTCATCTGACCAGAACTGAATTCGATCTGCTGCTGTTCTTGGCAGAGCGTCCGCGAGCAGTCGTCGCCCGCGAGACCTTGCTCGAGCACGTGTGGGGGTGGGGCAGTGCGGGGGAGAGTAGGACCGTCGACAGTCATGTAAAAGCGTTGCGGCGCAAGCTCGGCGGCGATCTGATCCGTACCGTTCACGGTGTCGGCTACGCGTTGGAGCTACCGCGATGACGCGCGGTTGGTCGTGGTTGCCGCGCCCGCTAGACCCCCTGGCATCGTTCAAGGCGAAGGTCAGCGTGCTTGTCGGCGGTGCGCTGCTGTTGGCGAGCGTGACCTTCTGGTTCGTTGCTGATTGGCCGTTTCGGTACGCGCTATTGCTGGCGTTGGTGGTCGCGCTTGTGCTGACTCAGATACTCGCACACGGGATGACGTCGCCACTGCGCGAAATGACAGCGGCCGCACAGGCAATGGCACGCGGTGACTACAGCATTCGGGTGCGCGCATCCTCACGCGACGAAGTCGGCCAGCTGGCAGCGGCTTTCAATGCGATGTCCGCGGATCTCGCTGCGGCGGAACAGTATCGACGCGAATTGATCGGCAACGTATCGCACGAACTCCGAACCCCGATCTCGGCTCTGCATGCGGTATTGGAGAACGTGGTCGACGGCGTCGCCGAACCGGACACCGCAACGATGCGGACCGCGCTCTCGCAGACCGAAAGGCTCGGCCGACTTGTCGGCGATCTGCTCGATCTGTCGAAGCTGGAAGGAGGCGCAATAGTGCTCGACCTCGACACCTTCGACGTAGCCGAATTCCTTCGGGAAGCGGTCGAGCACACACACGCCGACGTCCGGACCCATATTCGAGTGACCCCAACCGATCTCGTCGCAACGGGGGACACTGCGCGTCTGCATCAGGTCGTCGTAAATCTGCTCGACAATGCGACACGCCACGCGCCGTCGGGTAGTCGCGTTGTGGTCGAGGCCGAGAGCACTCGCAACGGTCTGCAGATCGACGTCTCCGACGACGGTCCGGGCATAGCACCTGCCGAGCGGGAGCGGGTCTTCGAACGTTTCATCCGCGGCGGATCCACCGACGGCGGGACCGGTCTCGGTCTAGCCATTGCGCGGTGGGCCGTCGAATTGCACGGCGGCACGATCGAAGTGGTCGACCAGAGCGTCGGCTGCCGTATCCGCGTCCACATTCCATCAGGCCAAGACCCATCGGGCCACGATCCATCAGGCCACATTCCAACACGGCAGCCCCATTCCGGCGAAGGTGACACGAAATGACCACTGCAGTAACAGAACCCGGCAAACCGCAACCACCTTTCGGGCCGCAGCCGGTGTCCGTGCGGCGCGCGACGATGTGGCCCGAAAAGGTTTGGCCCGCAACGCAGTCGGCGGCGGCATCGTGGCAGGTTCTCGCAGCGACACTGGTGGTCGGCTGGATCTGCTCCATCGTCTGGCATTTCGACAGCGTGAGCATCGGCTTTCTGTTGACCGCGATTCTGGTGTTCGGCGTCGCATTCGGAACCGCGCGACGACGCCCGACCGCTACCGAAGCTGTGTGGATCGCACTGACCCTTGCGTTGCTCAGCGTTCCAGCATTCCGGGACGCTAGTTGGCTCACCGTGCTGTGCATCCTTGCGTCCTGGGGCGCGGGTTGGACCGCGTTGGTCGGTGGTCGAACGTGGACCTCGATCTTCTTCGGCGCGTTCGTCGTCTGGATGCTGCCCGCCCGAGTGCTCGGTTGGACGACTCGTGGCGTCCGAGTCCTACTGCGCGGCAAGACGAGTGGACGCAAGCTGCGGATCCTCGGTGTGGCGGCGTTGACAGTCGCATTGGTCGGCGCGTTCGGAGCGCTGTTTGCCGGCGCTGATCCCGCCTTCGCTCACCTCGTTGCGGGTGTGACGCCAGACCTCGATGCTCCGACCGTCTCGGGCCAAGTCTTCATCGGCGTCTTCGCGATGGTGTTCGTTCTTGCGTCGTCCTACCTGGTTCGATTCGCTCCGAAGTTCGACGCGATCGCGCCTGCACCCGGGAAATCCGCGCAGCGCTGGGAGTGGGCAGTCCCGCTGTCGGTTCTCGCTGCGCTCTTCGTGGTCTTCGTCGGTGTGCAGATCACCGTGTTGTTCGGTGGCAGCGAGCACGTGCTGCGAACTGAAAACCTCACGTACGCGGAGTATGCGCGCCAAGGGTTCTGGCAACTTCTCGCCGTGACGGCGCTGATCCTGCTTGTCCTCGCCGTCGCGATCAGAAAGGCACCACGCGCGTCGTCGTCGGACCGCACGCTCGCTCGGTCGCTGATCGGGGTCCTGTGCGTCTCGTCGATGGTGATCGTGAGTTCGGCTGTCTTCCGCATGTGGACCTACGAACAGGCCTACGGCTTCACCGAGTTGCGGATCCTCGTGACGACCATCGAACTGTGGCTCGGATCGATCTTCCTGATGATTTGCGTTGCAGGGGTGAAGATGTCGGCACCGTGGTTGCCGCGAGCCGTGGTCGGCGCCGGCGCCGGT
Source organism: Antrihabitans spumae (assembly GCF_043944905.1). NCBI lineage: Bacteria > Bacillati > Actinomycetota > Actinomycetes > Mycobacteriales > Nocardiaceae > Antrihabitans > Antrihabitans spumae. The sequence continues at coordinate 193,900 of NZ_JBIMSN010000106.1, read as the reverse complement.
GCCCTGCTCGTGTTGGCGGCGTGGAATCCGGATGCCTACATCGCCGATCGCAACATCGACCGCTACGACTCCACCGGAAAGATCGACGTGTCGTTCCTGGCGACGTTGTCCGCGGACGCGGTTCCCGAGTTCGACCGACTGCCCGAACCGATGCGATCGTGCCTGCTCTCCAACGCCGCTGACCGACTCGACGAGTCGGAGCCCTGGTACCAATTCAACCTGTCGCGGACGCTCGCACGGGGCACGCTCGACGACCAACCGAAGCGGGACAGCAACTGCCTGACAACAGTCGGCAGATAACCCGCTCGTCGCGCCGAGGTGTCGCTAGGGTGTGACCATGACTCGGCGCGGCTGGGTCGGGGACTCTCTTATCGTGGTCGTCGTGCTGGCGGCTGCGCTGATGGTGCTGCCTGCAGGAGGTGCAGCGGCGCCGTCACAGCCCCGACTCTGCGACGTCAGCAGCGGACGGCAATTCCCGCGAGCGGAACCAGGGGAAGTCGGCTTGGACCCCGCGGCTCTGGCCGACGCCGTCGCCTTCGCAGCGGACCGAAATCGTGTGAACATCCAGATCTTCCGGCGCAACTGCTTGGTTGCAGAAGGACCACGCAATCAGGAGACGGGCAATCTTGCGTGGAACAACTGGAGCATCGCAAAAAGTGTGACGTCTCTCGTCGCAGGGCTGGCGTACGACGAGGGTCGGCTCGGCCTCGACGATCCGATCGGCAAGTACCTCGCTCCCGGTCTCGGCGATGCCGCACACCGAGCGATCACGGTCCGGCAATTGCTCACGGAGACGTCGGGTCTGCTGAGCGCGACGGTGTCCGAAGGTGCGAGTGGCGTCGTCCAACTCGATCCGGATGTGGTTGCTCAGGGGTTGGGAATGCCCTTCGCGTATCCACCCGGTTCGGTGTTCGAATACAACCAGCGCGCGGTGGACTTGCTCGCAGCTGTCGTCGAAATTGCAGCCGGAGAACCGTTTCAGGATTACGCGCAACGAAAGTTGTTCGGCCCGTTGGGTATCGAGCGCAGCGACTACTACTGGGCACGTGATCGATCGGGTCATACGTACGGCTTCTCGTTCCTTCTGATGCCGGCAAACGATCTCTCGAAACTGGGATTGCTGCTGCTCGGCGGCGGCAGCTGGGCCGGCGAGCGGATCGTCTCGGCCGAGTATCTGCGGATGGCAACTACGCCGTCACCGCGAAACCCCTGCTACGGCTTCCTCTTCTGGTTGCAGGCACCCGGTTGCGAAAGCGCCTCGTTGCCCGCCGGCATCTTCTGGATGTCAGGTCTCGGTATGCAGAACGTATTCGTGGTACCGAATCTCGACCTCGTTGTCGTGTGGACCGGTGCCTTCGGAAACAGGTCGGGTCTCGGTCCCATCGGTACCTCGCAGAACACGTCGGAACTCCCGCACAGCTTCTTTCGGCTGCTGTCCAGAGCGATCGTGGATGTCGTCGTGCCCGACCTGGGTCCGTATGTCGAACCGCCGCTGCAGGATCCGGATGTCAGCGACTACGCGGACGCAAGCATTTCCCTGGCCATCTTCGGGATCGGCCCAGCCGCGTACCCGGGTTGCACACTCTTCGAGTGCCTCGGGCTGCGCTTGGCACCGCCTGCAGCCAACTGGCCACCCGGCTGCGCGATCGTCGTCTGTACCGGTACCGACCCGAGAACGCCAGGAATCAAGCCCGGGTGAAGCGCCAGGCCACCGCTCCGATGGCAAGAGCGACGGACCCACCGACGATCGATTCGACGGGCAGCGACAATCCGATGACGACGCACCCGAGCGCACCGAGCACGGCGATCCAGCGTCGCCCGCCGGGAAGTGTCCACGCGCTGGCATTGCAGATCAGGTAGTAGAAGAGCACCGCGAACGACGAGAACCCGATCGCGGAGCGTAGATCGAGGGTTGCGGCGAGCACCGCGACCACCGCGCCCACGGCGAGTTCGGCGCGATGTGGCACTGCGTGTTTCGGATGCACCGCGTCCAGTGCCTTCGGCAGATGTCGGTCGCGTGCCATCGCGAGGACGGTCCGGGAGACGCCGAGGACGAGTGCGATCAGCGCTCCGAAGGCAGCGACGACGGCACCGATTCGCACGAATGGCGCGAGGGCGGGCGCGCCTGCACTGGAGACGGCCTGAGCGAGCGGGTCCGTCGCTGTTGCGAGAGTGTCGGGGCCGAGAACTGCCAGGACGGCCACTGCGACGACGACGTAGACGACAAGCGTGATCGCGAGAGCAGTTGTGATTGCACGCGGGATCGTCCGGGCCGGATCACGCACTTCTTCGCCGAGCGTCGCGATCCGCGCATAGCCGGCGAAGGCGAAGAACAGCAGTCCCGACGCTTGCAGGACGCCGTGGAGGTCGGCGGCGCCGGAGCCGAAACCCGTCGCTGCATTCGGCCCGAACACGCAGACGGCGACGACGATCGTCAAGACGGCGAGAACGATCGCGACGATGACACGCGTCGCAACTGCGGACTTCTGGATGCCGAAGTAGTTCAGGGCCGTCACGGCCACCACAGCGGCAACGGCAACGGCGTGTTGTTGGGCAGGCCACGCGTACGCCCCGATCGTCAACGCCATCGCAGCGCACGATGCGGTCTTGCCGACGACGAATCCCCAGCCCGCGAGGTAGCCCCAGAACGCGCCGAGCCGTTCCCGCCCGTAGACGTAGGTGCCGCCCGACTGCGGATACAGCGCGGCCAAGCGTGCCGACGACGATGCGTTGCAGTAGGCGACGACCGCTGCGATCGCCAGGGCAACAAGCAGGTAGGAACCGGCGGCCGCTGCCGCGGGGGCGAATGCGGCGAAGATGCCGGCACCGAGCATCGCCCCGAGACCGATCGTCACCGAATCGACGAGTCCGAGCCGCCGTCTCAATTCGGCGGGCTTGTCCGTTGTCACGGCGGCCATCTTGCCCGACTTCGATGAACAGCCAGGACGCGGAGAAGGCCGCCCACCGAAGTGAGCGGCCTTCCCAGCGTCGACGTCCCACAGGCGCCTCTCGGCAAGTGGTCGCTCGTGGCGACAATGGGGTGGGGCCCGGGGCTTGTTCGGACGCCGACAGTGTGGTCAACGACCGACCGAGGGAAAGTATTCCCGACGGCGCTCCGCGCCTCGTGAGTCTCTTCGGAGTGCCTGCCCTCCGAAAAGACTCACGAGCAGCGAAGCTGCCTTATGAATAGAACATGACACTCAGCTCAGGAGTAATGCTCTATCGGGTCGACGCCGACGGTGAGATTCGTGTGTTGATCGCGCACATGGGTGGGCCGTTCTGGGCGCGCAAAGACGAGCATGCCTGGTCGATCCCGAAAGGTGAGTACGTCGACGAAGCCCCTGAGGTCGCTGCGGTCAGGGAGTTTCTGGAGGAGATGGGTTCGCCGGTCCCCGAGGGAGAACTGGTCGACCTGGGTCAGTTCCGGCAGTCGAGCGGCAAGAAGATCACCGCGTTCGTCCTAGAGGGCGATTTCGACGCAGCTGGCATCGTCAGCAACACCTTCGAGCTGGAGTGGCCGCCGAAATCAGGTCGTATGCAGAGCTTTCCGGAGATCGACCGTGCAGCATGGTTCGACGTTCAGACTGCTCGGACCAAGCTGGTGAAGGGGCAGATCCCGATACTGGATCGGCTCGTCGAGTACGTGGGAGCACGCGCCGGGGCCGCGAATCAGAGCAGCCCGAACCAATAGATGGCACAGGCGAGGATGAAAACGATCACGGTCTGCATAGCTTCTCCTCCCGTTACCTCCACTATGGGCACGGTTTGGGATTGCTGTCACGCAACGGTTTGATCACACCGACTATGCAGCTGGAATGACCTGAACCAGAACGGTTTTGACGTTCGTCTGCACGACGGTCGCAGCTTCGTCGTCGCCTGCGAGGTGTGCGATCAGCGCCTGCTGAAACAGTCCGTCGAACAGTGCGTACATGACCCGAGGGGAGACGACGGGCTCGGCGCCGAGTAGCTCCGCGTAGCGAGCGACGATGCGCCAGATCATGTTTTCGAGACTTTTGTCGATGTCTGCGACGTCGGCGCGGAACGACTCCTCGAACATCGATTGCACCCGCAGGTCGTACCAGAGGCGGTGCATCGTGGCTTCTTCACGCAGCGTCGCTGCCATCGCGGCACCGAAACCCGCCTCGAGTTCTTCGGGCGTCTGGGAATGGGCGACGACATCGTCGTAGCGCGTCACGCAGCGTGCTTTGTAGAACTTGACGCAATGCGTGATGAGGTCGACTTTGTCCCTGAAGTAGTAGTGCAGGACGCCGTGTGAAAACTCGGAATTCTGCGCTATCTCGCGCAAACTTGTTCGCGCATAACCGAGTTCGGACAGGGTATGCAGCGCTGCCTCGGCAAGTTGATCTCGCCGTTCGGCGAACTTGTCGACCTGACGACGCGAAATCCTGTCGGCATTCTTCTCGGCGACCGATGTCACTGCGTTGACTCTCCGTGCTTGCGTGCGCGGCGCACTGTGCACCGCGTCGGGCAAGTGTACCGCCGCACCTATGACGTCTGTCCAGAAAAATCTTGACGACTGTCCAAGAAAGCCTTGACAGTCGTCCAAAGTTCGACAAGTCTGTGAGCTACATCACTTCGACGGCAACCCTCGAAACGGCGAGGTCAGCGGTCGGATTCGGCGAAATCACGGAGGCAGGGTTCTCGATGAGTGTCTTTGATCTGAGCGGGCGCAAGGCGTTGGTAACCGGAGGCGCGCAAGGCCTCGGCGCAGGGATGGCAGAGGCGCTGGCACGCGCCGGTGCGGCGGTGATGATCGGCGACGTCCAGGAGGGCGCCGGTAAAGAGACCGCCGATGCAATCGGAAAATCAGGGGCAACAACAGGTTTCGTCAAGTTGGACGTGACGAGCGACTCGGACTGGGAAGCTGCGGTCGCCGCAACGGTACAAGAACTCGGCGGCCTGGACATCCTCGTCAACAACGCCGGCATCGAAATCTCGGCGTTGATCGTCGACATCGACCCCGACGACGTACGACGCATGTGCGAGGTGAACATTCTCGGCTCGTTGCTCGGCGTGAAACACGGCCTGCGGACGATGCGCCCCGAGGGCGCCGCAGGCAAGGGCGGCTCGATCATCAACGTCTCGTCGGTCGCCGCAACAATCGCTTTCCCGGCGATCGCCGGCTATTCCGCGACCAAGTCCGCCGTGGACCGAATGACGAAGGTCGCTGCCCAGGAATCGGGCAAACTCGGCTACGGCGTTCGCGTGAACTGCATCTATCCCGGTCTCGTGGCTACCGACATGGGCCTCGGATTGGCCTCGGACATGGCGAAACTCGGCCTCTGGCCGTCGCCTGAAGCCGCGGTCGGCGATGTCATCGGACTTACCCCTCTCGGACGCCTCGGTGAGGTCGCAGATATGGCCGACGCGGTCGTCTTCCTCGCCTCCGACGCAGCGCGGTTCGTCACCGGCATCGGATTGCCGGTCGACGGCGGTATGGGCATGTAGCGGTATGGGCAGGTAGCCGAACTCTTTGCACTGCAACCCACTTCAACGTAGAAGAAAGGCCCCACACTTATGAGCACAACCAAGCCGGTCGTCGTCTATGGCGTGTCCGGCTACACCGGCCGACTCGTCTGTGAGTACCTGCGGGAGTTCAACGTCCCGTTCGTTGCCGCCGGTCGCGACAAGGCCCGCATACAGGAAGTCCTCGACAAGGTCCCCGGCATCGACGACGTCGAGCACGAGGTCGTCGAGGTCGACAACACCGTCGAGGCGCTCACCGAATTGTTCACGGGCGCAAAAGTTGTCAGCAACATGGTCGGACCGTTCATCAAGTACGGACCCATCGTTGCCGAGGCCGCGCTCGCCGCCGGTTGCCACTACCTGGATACAACCGGTGAACAGGACTGGCTGATGGAAGCCAAGACCAAGTACGGACCCGCATACGCAGAGAAGGGTCTGGTGATCGCGCCGAGCATCGCGCAGATGTACACGACCGGGGAGATCGCCGCGAACATCGCACTCGAGACCCCAGGGCTGGACACCCTCGACATTCTGGTGCTGTGGAAGGGCTTTCCGACCTACGCGTCGACGCAGACGATCTTCACGATCCTCAAGGCCGACTGGTTCTACCTCGAGCAGAACCAGTACGCCAAGTGGGATTCGAGTGCGAGCGCCGAGGTCGTCGTACCCGGCCAGCACGAGACGGCCCTTGCGCTGCCATGGGGCGGAACGTGTCACCCCGTGTGGTTCAAAGACGATCCGCGCGTGGCGAATTGCAAGGCCATGGGCGGCGTCTTCAATCGTGCTGTGATGGAAGGTGTCGTGCAGACGGCCAAATTGGTCGAGGAGCAGATCAAGACGCTGCCGACCGTAGAGGAGCAGGAAGCCGCACTCGCCGAGATCGCGGGCTCAGTCCAGGCCGGTATGCCACCGCGCGAGAATCCGCGCATCAACATCTCGCTCGACTCGGTCTATGCGACAGGACCACTCGGTCGTGCGCACGTGGTGATTCACGGCAACCAGAACTACAAGCAGACCGGTCTCCTGCAGGCGTACTCGGCGTACTCGCTGCTACAGCAGCCGCCGAAGCGAGCAGGATTCGCGTCCGGGTGCCAGGCCTTCGGGCATCGTGAATTGCTCGGTGTACTAAGCAGTTTCGGCCTGGTCCTCGAGCCGGTAGTCACCCGCAACGCCTAACACTCGTGCGTCCTTTCGGAGGTCAGGACCTCCAAAAGGACGCACAAGGACGGAGTCCCGACATGCGTTTGACCGACTATCTCGACAAGGGCGCGTCATTCGGAACGGCAGCACCATGCCTGACCATGGGCGATCGGTCCTACACCTACGGTGCCATCGTCAGTCAGAGCCACCGAATTGCATTGGCACTGAACCGGTCCGGCGTGCACCCGGGTGACAAGGTTGCGATCCTGTCGGCCAACGACCCGACCGCGTTCACCTGTGTGTTCGGTATCAGTCGAGCAGGTGCGGTGTGGTGTCCGGTCAACCCGCGCAACGAAGCAGCCGAAAACCGCGATCTGCTCGACCTTTTCGACTGCAGATGCCTCATCTACCAGAGCTCGTTCCAAGCGCTTGTCGATCGCATCAAGCCAGATTTGCAGACGCTGACCACCCTCGTCTGCCTCGACGGCCAAGCAGACGGCGCGTCCTCCTTCGAGGAGTGGATCGGTGAATCATCGACTGCAGATTCGGAATTCGGTCCCATCGACGATGTCGCCATGTTGGTCGGGACCGGTGGCACGACGGGCAAGCCGAAAGGTGTGATGCTGACCGGCCGCAACATCGAGACGATGTCTGCGCTGACGCTGATGGGCTATCCATTCGACGGCAGGCCGGTCTACCTCGCGCTGGCACCGCTCACGCACGCTGCGGGCGTACTCTGCTTCCCGATTCTCGCACTGGGTGGGCAGGTCGTGATCATGCCCAAACCGGACCTGCCACAATTCCTTTCGCTTGTCGAGCAGAAGCGGGTGACGCACACGTTCCTGCCGCCGACGCTGATCTACATGCTGCTCGAACACCCGGCGTTGGCGACGACGAATCTCGAATCGCTGCAATGCTTCTGGTACGGCGCCGCTCCGATGTCGCCGACGCGGCTCGAAGAGGCGCTCGGTCGGTTCGGTCCAGTGATGGCCCAACTGTTTGGCCAGAGCGAGGCGCCGATGATGATCTCGATGCTGCCGCCGAAAGATCATTTCAATCCCGATGGCACGGTGGCACGTGCCCGGTTGGCGTCGGCGGGTCGGCCCGCGCCGCTGGTGACAGTCGCCATCATGGATGCCAACGGCAATCTGCTGCCGACCGGCGAACGTGGCGAGGTGGTCGTTCGCAGTTCGCTCGTCATGGCCGGCTACTACAAAAATCCGGAGGCGACGGCCGAGGCCGCCAAGTTCGGCTGGCACCACACCGGCGACATCGGCTATCTCGATGCGGACAATTTCCTTTTCATCGTCGACCGCGCCAAGGACATGATCATCACCGGCGGATTCAACGTCTATTCGGTCGAAGTCGAGCAGGCGCTGTTGGAGCATCCCGATATTCAGGACTGCGGCGTGATCGGGCTGCCCGACGACAAGTGGGGCGAACGGGTAGTCGCGGTCGTCCAACCGCACGAGGGCCGGACGGTCGACGAAGGTGAGGTCATCGCATTCGTGAAGGCGCGAATCGGTAGCGTCAAAGCACCCAAGGCCGTGCTGATCTGGCCGGATCTACCGAGGTCCAAGGTCGGGAAGGTGCTGAAGAACGAGATCAAGGGTCAGCTGACGGGTTGACCCCGCCCTAACGTCGTAGTTTCCACTGGACGTATGAAAATCGTCCCGGTCGCATATCTCTCGTCGTACCTACTGTCTTTGCTCGGCAACTCGATTGCAGCGGTCGCATTGCCGCTGATCGTCCTACAGGTCACCGGCAGTGCGCTGAGTGCAGGCATCGTTGCCGCGGCAACCGCCGTCCCAGCCGTTCTGGCCGGGTTGTTCATGGGTGTTGTGATCGACCGGATCAACCGACGAACGTCGTCGGTGGTTACGGATCTGGTGTCGGCGGCCTCAGTTGCCGCGCTGCCGATCATCGACATGATCACAGGTCTGAGCGTCGGCTGGTTCGTCCTGTTCGGGATCGTCGGGTCACTCGGAGATGTGCCCGGTATGACTGCGCGGGATGCGCTGCTGCCCGCGATCGTGCGGCATGGCTCGCTCGCCTCCGAGCGACTCGTCGGGATCAGGGAAAGTCTTGGTGCGGGTGCGCTACTTCTCGGGCCTGCAGCAGCGGGCACTCTGATGGCGGTGTTCGACGGGTCGACGTTGCTGTGGGTGACGGCTACAACGTCGCTCATCGCTGCGCTGCTCACGTTGCTGATCCCAAACTCGGTCGGAAAGATCGCCGAAAGTCCTGCCACCGTGAGTAATTCGTGGCAGCAGCTGCGCGAAGGCTGGCGGGTCCTGTTCGGTAGCACGTTCCTACTTGCGACGACGATGCTCACCGTCGCGTCGGTGATCGTGCTGGCTGCGTTGCAGGGTTTGATCCTGCCGGTCTACTTCACGTTGGCCGAGCAGCCGGGCAGGCTCGGCTTCGTCCTCACTGCGCTCGCCGCGGGAACACTTGTTGGCGGAGCGGTCTACGCCGTCACCGGTACCCGCGTCCGCAGACGGACGTGGTTCGTCACAGGACTTGCCGGGATAACGTTCGGCTTTGCATTGATCGCGACGCTGTCCTCGGTGTGCGTCGTTTTCGGTGGCGCGTTTGCGGTCGGGCTGGCCAGCGGATCGTTCGGCAGCCTGCTCGGAGTACTGATGCTCGAACGCATTCCGGACGACATGCGCGGCCGCGTGATGGGAACGCAGAATGCAGTGCTGACCGCAGCCCCATCTGTCGGGATCCTCGGCGCTGCTCTACTGACCCAGTACGGCAGTGTGAACGTCGCCGCGATTGTGCTCACCGGGGTGTGGCTCGTCGCCGTAGTCGTCTTTGCGCGGTCGCTGCTGGGTAATCTGGAACCCGAAAACGAGCAGACGACCAACGACAAAACGGCGGTGGCGATCGATGCGTAGCGGCGACCTGGCCAACCTTGCCGGGGTCACCGTGCGGGCACTTCGCCACTACCACCAGGTCGGCGTGCTCGACGAGCCCGAGCGTGGCAGCAACGGCTATCGCAGCTACGACGTGCACGATCTCGTCCGCGTCCTGCGAATCAAACGGCTTGCTTCCCTTGGGATATCGCTCGATCGGATGTCCGAACTTCTCGACGACACCGAGGATGCGTCGTCGTTGCTCGACGACCTGGACCGGGAGTTGGCGGGACAGATCGACCGGCTGACGAAGCAGCGGGAGGTCATCGCTCAACTGCGGGACCACAACGCGGCGCCAGATCTGCCGCCCGAACTTGCTCGATTCGCCGGCCGGTTCTCCGCGGCCTTTGCCGACGCCGGACTGTCGCCTGACTTGGCAAAAAGCGACAGGCTGCACTCGGTGTTGCTCGCCCACCTGGCTGGGGAGGACGCGATGCCGTACCTCACGAGCTTCTACGAATGGCTGAGCGATCCCGAGCGGCTCGTGGCATTGACCACGTTCGCTGAACGCTTCGGAGAGCTCGGCCCCGACAGCACCGATGACGACTTGGCCGCAGCGGTCGAGTTCGCCGTCGAGGCATTCGGATCCGTGGTCGGCGAGGGGTTCGTCACTGATCTGAACCGAACGTTGGGAGGGTCGGCCGACCTGCTCGGCGAGTACACCTTCGACCTGCTCAACGATCAGCAGCGGTGGGCACTCGAGCAGTTCGAGGCCTTTTCACGTAAGGCATCCGAGAACGAGTAAAGCCCTGACCCGCATCTCTGCGGATCAGGGCCTACCTTGTGTCTCAACCAACACGTCGGGGTGGCGGGATTTGAACCCACGACCTCTTCGTCCCGAACGAAGCGCGCTACCAAGCTGCGCCACACCCCGTGTTTGCAACCTGCGTCAGCTTACAGCAGTTGGTGATTAGGGCGTAAATCGCCAGCTCGCGGCTGTTTTCGGCGCAGAGCCAGCACCGGCAGCCATGCCAATAGGGTTACGACGACCAGCGTCGTGAGCCAGGGCAGTCGCCACCACCAGCGGATGTCGAAGTCTTGTTCGGGTTGCGGCGCAACACCCCATGGACGCGCCGTCGCCGACCACACCAGAAATGCATCGCCGATCGGGAGCAGGCCGAGGGCGTATCTCTTGGTATCGAGTCCGCTCAGCGGAACGCCGAGCAACTCCGCCTCCGAGGCGAGTGCGGCAGCAAGGTCTCCGTCGCCGTTCACCCTGGCTGCACCGAGTGTGACCGCCGTGGCGGACAGGCTGATTCCGAGTACGAGAGGTCCGGAATCGACATCGCCGACGCCATCGGTGCCGTGCGGGTACTCGCGAACCGCCGGACCGAACCCGAGCGGGTAGGCGAGAAACCGAGCGCGAAATCCCGCGTACTGTTCCCGCGCGAACGCAGGATCGATCTCGACAAGAAACCTGTGGATCACGCTCTGTGACGTCGCTCGCGCACCTTCGATGGGTTGACCGTCTAAGGGGTCGACACGGTGCGGCAGCAGACCTGTCGCGGGGTCGAGGCGCTCCCGAACCGCACCGAGCCAGCGGGCGATCGTGTCGTCGAAACGTGGTTGAACGAGCTGGTCGTGCAACGCCAGCGATGCGATTGCCACCGTCGAGTCGACCGGCCAGGCCTGACCCGGATAGGCCTGCAGAAACGGCGTCGCAGCGGATTCGAAGGCGGCAGCAAGTTCGGCGCTCGCCTGCTCGTAGCGTGCGGCTTCGCCAACGTCGGGCACCTGTTGTAGACCGATGATGCCGCCGCGAAGCCAGTTCGTCCAACCCGCGTAGAAGACGCCGTATTCAGGAACCAGCCCGGCGCTGAAAGGTGCTGTGCCGTCGCTGGATTCTATGCGAGACAAGGCCCAGCGGGCTTCCTTCAATGCAGCGTCGGCCCGAGCGGTATCCGTCAGCCCGACCTGCACCCACGCCATCCCGTACAGTGCGTTGGCGAACAGATAGCCCTCGGGAAACTGTTGCTGCGCATCATGATCCGGACCGCTTTCCAACGCGGACCGCACGAACTCCAGTTGCTTCTCGGCAGCACCCGGGAGTTCGTTCGTGCCCGCGGTCGGCAGCAGAAAACGAATCGAGGCTAGCAGGCACAACAAGCTGACGACGATTGCGCACGCCGAGAGAACTACTCGCACAAAACGAGTCAGCTCACCACTGCTTCCGACGTCGACGCGCCGTGATTCGTTCCGGAATCAGCCTTGCGAGGCGGTGCGGGAATCAGCGTCAACAGCGTCGCTTCCGGACGGCAGCAGAACCGGGCAGGCGCCCACGGCGACGTCCCGATACCGGCCGACACGTGCAGTTGCGTGTGCGCACCCCACTTCGACGGACCCTTGACCCGCGACCGATCGATGTTGCAGTTGGTGACGATCGCGCCGTAGAACGGCAGGCACAGCTGGCCGCCGTGAGTGTGGCCCGCGAGGACGAGGTCGTAACCGTCGTGTGCGAACTGGTCGAGTACGCGAGGCTCGGGGGAGTGCGTCAGGCCGAGACGTAGGTCGGCAAGCGGGTTGGGGACCCCGGCCACCGTGTCGTAGCGGTCGCGCTTCAGATGCGGATCGTCGACGCCGGCACTGGCGATTCGCACACCCGCAACTTCGAGCTCGCGGCGAACATGGGTGACGTCGAGCCAGCCACGCTCGGTGAACGCGGCACGCAGGTCCTTCCACGGCAACGGATCGCCGAGGACCCGCTTGTGATCCTTCTTGAAGTACTTGAGCGGGTTCTTCGGGACCGGCGCGAAGTAGTCGTTGCTGCCGAAGACGAAAAGCCCTGGACGAGCGAGCAATCCGCCGAGGGCCTGCACCACAGCGGGAACTGCCTTCGGGTGCGACAGGTTGTCGCCGGTGTTGACGACGAGGTCGGGTTCGAGCCGGTCGAGCTCGCGTAGCCAGTTCTGTTTGAGGCGCTGCCCCGGCGTCATGTGCAGGTCGCTGATGTGCAGCACGCGAATCGTCGACGCACCGGGTTCGAGCACCGGCATCGTTGTTTCGCGGAGCGTGAATGCGTTGCGCTCGATGAGCGAGGCATATCCGATACCGAGGACGGCAGCGCCAGCTGCCCCTCCGGCGGCGCGCGTTAGGACCTTCCGGGTGTCAGACACCGTACAAGGATAATTGACGCGCGAAATCCGCGAGCGATTGTAGATACCGGACGCGTAGCGTTGCGCCCATGGCTGAACTCAAGGCGCAATTGCGGAGCGATCTCACGGCGGCAATGAAGGCAAAGGACGCGCTGCGGCGCGAGACCTTGCGCATGCTGCTCGCAGCTGTCCAAACGGCTGAAGTGTCGGGAACGCAGGCGCATGACCTCACCGACGAGGACGTGTTGAAAATTCTCGCGAAGGAATCGAAGAAGCGCGGCGAGTCGGCCGAGATCTACACCGAGAACGGCCGCGGCGAGCTGGCAGCGAAGGAACGCGCAGAGGCGCAGATCATCGACGAATATCTGCCGACCCCGTACAACGACGCAGAACTCGCCGATGCGGTCGACACGGCAATCGCGCAGGTTGCCGAGGCACTCGGCGAGCGGCCGTCGATGCGGCAGATGGGCCAGGTCATGAAGGCCGCCAACGCTCTTGTGCAGGGGAAAGCAGACGGTTCACGCATCTCGGCGGCGGTCAAAGCCCGCCTCTAGCGCCTTCGGCTCGTGAGTCTTTTCGGTGGTCAGGCCCTCCGAAAAGACTCACGAGCGGCGTAGCCGCCTACCTCGGCGGTATCGGGAAGCCAGGTATCGGCGGCAGTGGCGGTAGCGGAGGCAGCGGTGGTCGCGGAGCGCCCGGTGGGGCAGGTTCCGGACGTGGCGCTGGCGGCGGCTTCGCACTGCCGTCGCTCACGTAGATGATCACCGTCGAACCGGGTATCGCCGAACCCGACGGCGACGTTCCCGTCACCGTTCCGCGACTCTGCGTACCCGAGGTCGTGATCGCGTTGACCTGGAAGCCCGCGCCGGTCAACTGCGCCGTCGCCGAACCCTGACTCAACCCGGTGACATCGGGGACCTGTGCGTTCTGTGATCCACGCGCGTACTTCTGATCTATGGGAGGCAGCGCCGGCGGCGGGAAACCGCCGAGGACGGGTTTGATCGCGTTGTACCAGGTTCGGGCTGGTTCGTTACCGCCGAACAGGTTGCCGCTGCCGCAGTTGCGCAGCGGGAACGAGCAGATCTCGCCGGGCGTCGGGGTGTCGCCGTAGACGTAGGCCGCGCCCGCGAGGGAGTCGGTGAAACCGAGGAAGCCCGACGAGCGGTGCGATTCGGTGGTGCCGGTCTTGCCCGACACCGGGAGGTTCCAGCCCGTCGCGCTCGCAGCCGCGGCGGACGTGCCTGCGCCGATGTCGTCCTTGCTCATTGCGTTGGCCAGCGTGTTCGCCAAACCGGGTTCGACGACCTGCTCGCATGCCTGCTGCGACAGCGGAACCGGCTTCCCTTCGCGATCGAAGATCGAGTCGATCGGGGTCGGTGGGCACCACTTGCCTGACGACGCCAGAGTTGCTGCGACGTTCGACAGCTCCAGCGGATTGACCGCTGTCGGCCCGAGAGTGAACGACCCGAGGTTCTGTTCCTTGACCATGTCGGCGAGGCTCTGGTCGGTGAATCCGGACGTGCCCGGGTTCGTGTACGAGCGCAGGCCGAGGCGGACCGCCATGTCGACCGTCGCGGGGACGCCGACAGCCTGGATCAACTTGACGAATGCCGTGTTGGGCGAGGTTGCGAGCGCTTCGGTCACCGACATCGGGGACTTGTACGGTCCGGCGTTCTCGACGCAGTACGTGGCGGCCGGGCATCCTCTCGCGCCGCCGTTGCCGAGGCCTTTTGCCTCGAAGCGCTTCGGCACGTCGAGCGAGGCGTTGATGCCGAGGCCTTTCTCCATCGCTGCGGCAGTGGTGAAGATCTTGAAGATCGAGCCCGCGCCGTCACCGACCATGGAGAACGGCTGCGGTTGCACAGTCTCGTTCTTGTCGCCGTCGAGGCCGTAGGTCCTGCTGCTCGCCATGGCGAGGATCCGGTGGGAATCCTGCCCGGGAGCAATCACGTTCATGACCTCGGCGATGTCGCCGAGTTCGGGGTCGGCCGCATTGGACACGGCGGCCTTGGTCGATGCCTGTACCGCAGGGTCGAGCGTCGTCTTGATCAGGTAACCGCCGCGGTCGATCTGTTCGCGACTGATTCCGGCGTTGACGAGGTACTGCAGCGCGTAATCGCAGAAGAAGCCACGGTCGGCCGCAGCGATGCAACCACGCGGCAGACCCTTCGGCTCGGGCAGCACGCCGAGCGGCTTGGTCTTGGCTTCGCGGATTTCGGCCGCACGGCTCGGAATGTTCTGGATCATCGTGTCGAGAACGGTGTTGCGGCGTTCGGTCACGCCCTCGGGGTTGGTGTACGGGTTGAGCTTGGAGCTCGACTGCACCATGCCTGCCAGCATCGCCGACTGCGTGAGGTTGAGCTCGGACGCGTCGACACCGAAATAGGTCTGGGCAGCGTCCTGGATCCCGAACGACGAGTTACCGAACGGCACGAGGTTGAGGTACCTGGTGAGGATCTCGTCCTTCGTCAGCTCCTTGTCGAGCGTCAACGCCATCCGGATCTCACGAATCTTGCGAGCAGGCGTTGTTTCGATGGCCGCGCGACGCTCGGCGTCGGTCTTCGCCACGACGAGCAGCTGGTAGTTCTTCACATACTGCTGATCGATCGTCGATGCGCCCTGCTGCACTTCGCCGCTGGTGGTGTTGGTGAGGAACGCGCGAAGCGTGCCCTGCCAGTCCACACCCTGGTGCTCGTTGAATCGTCTGTCCTCGATCGAGACGATCGCGGCCTTCATCTCGTTGGAGATCTTGTCGCTCGGTACTTCGAACCGGCGCTGCTCGTACAACCAGGCGATCGGATTGCCCGCAGCATCGACCATGGTCGACACGGCGGGAACCGTTCCTTCGACGAGTTCGGCGGAAACATTGTCGACGGTGTCGGCTGCGCGGTTGGAGATGAAACCGAAACCACCGGCGAGCGGGAACAGCAGCCCCGCCACCAGGACGGCCGCGAGGAGGCAGCTGCCCGCGAGCTTGGCGATCGTATTAGTGACGGACACGAGACACAGAGTACGTGGCGTCGGCGGCACGATCGATCCAGAAGGCTCGCGTTCGGGTCACGATCAGTGGGCAGCGGGCTCGGCAGCCCATCCAATTGGGGGCTCGCTTTATAACGTTTTGGTGTCCTATGGACGGTCGTACCAAAAAAGGGCCGCCTGCACTTGCGCCCGTGCCAACTAGTTCCCTAGATTATGTTCTCAGTGTGATACAGCTAACACGCTGAAAATGAATGTGGTGTGGCTCACTGTGGATCACCAAGATCCACTTGCTACGCGAATTTCTTGAGCGCCGTTGACTCGGTGTTCGGACTGCAAAGGGGCAAACCGAATGCACATGACCACCCCGATCGCCCGACTGGACGTAGAAGAAGCAGAGGCAAGAATTGCCTGGGTATCGCAAGCCCGGTGTAGAGAAGTAGATCCAGACCAGTTGTTCGTTCGAGGCGCGGCGCAGCGTAAAGCCGCAACCATCTGTCGACACTGCCCAGTGCTGATGCAGTGTGGCGCAGATGCTTTGGACAACCGCGTGGAATTCGGTGTGTGGGGCGGAATGACGGAACGTCAGCGGCGAGCGTTGCTCAAGCAACATCCCGAGGTCGACTCGTGGTCCGACTTCTTCGAATCGCAGCGGCACCACCAGCCGGCTATGTAGCCAAAGATGTAGCCAAAAGATGTAACCAAGCGAAAAATACGGCGCAGGGACACCCTGCGCCGTTTCTGTTTTTTCGTGAAACATCTGCATTCCACATTTATTTGTGGAACGAACGATTTCAGCCGTGTCGAGTCAGTTCGTCCGCGACGGCACGCAATGCATCGAGATCGACGACCTCGAACGGAAATGTCGGAACGCCGACGATAGGGACCCGCGGATGCGCACCCCTGAACCGTTGCAGGAGACGCTGTTCGCGCTTTGCCGTCAGGACACGTTGCGCGTGCACACGCAAAACACCGGCGGCCAAAGCATTTTCGGGCTTGCCTGCCGACTCGAGTTGGTCCGCAACGGTCAGCGCGTGATCCGAAGAGAGCGAAGACAATTCGGGATGCGTGCGATTGAGGACAAGTCCGGCGAGCGGCATGTTCTCGGTCGAGAGTCGATCGACGAAGAAGGACGCCTCACGAAGCGCGTCCGGTTCGGCAGCCGAGACGACGATGAAAGCCGTTCCGGGCCTTGACAACAACTCGAACGTCCGTTGTGAACGTGCCCGGAAACCGCCGAACATCGTGTCGAGGGACTGTACGAATACCGACGCGTTGGACAACATCTGGCCACCGACGACCGTCGAAACACCCTTCAGCGCGAGGCCCATCGCGCCCGTGACGATGCGACCGAAACCGCGACCGGGAGCGGTGAACACGCGAATCATGCGGCCGTCGAGGAAGTTTCCGAGCCGCTTGGGTGCGTCGAGGAAGTCGAGTGCGTTGCGCGACGGTGGAGTGTCGACCACGATCAGATCCCAGATGCCCTTGTCGGACAGCTGGCCCAACTTCTCCATCGCCATGTATTCCTGCGTGCCACCGAACGACGACACAGCGGTCTGGTAGACGGGGTTGGCGAAGATGGATTCGGCCTTCTCCGGCGCATGCTCGACGACCATGTCGTCGAACGTGCGCTTCATGTTCAACATCATCGCCTGCAGTTCGCCCTTGACCTCGGGGCCGAGATTCACAGGCTGCGGATCGTTGTCGAGGCTTTCGACCCCGAGCGCCTGGGCGAGGCGTCGGGCGGGGTCGATCGTCAGCACGACGACCTTGCGACCCTGCTCGGCAGCGCGGAGCGCCAGCGCGGCCGCCGTCGTCGTCTTACCGACACCGCCCGCTCCGCAGCACACGACGAGGTGCGTGTTCGGGTCGGCGAGGATTCTGCCGATTTCGAGGTTCGGCGCAGTAGAAGTCGTCATCGCACACCCTGTTCGCTCAACCGTGCCGCCAATTCGTACAGTCCGCCGAGATCGACACCTTCGGCAAGCGCCGGAAGGTGCAGCCTGGCGACATCGACCTTGTCGAGCTCGCTTGCCGCGTCGTCCTGGCTCTGCAACGTCGACGAGTGTTCGATCGTCTCGGTGATGAGGCCTTCGAAGTCCTTGTCCGACAGTTCGATACCGGCCGCCTGGAGACTCTCGCGCACTGCGGCGCTGTCGATCTCGCCTCGCGCGGCGTTCTCGCGAACGTCCTTCACCAGGATTCCCTGCGATGCGCGGTTGACGATCACTGTCGCGACCTGCAGGTCGGCCGCGGTGAGGTCGGCGATCGCGTCCGCGGTTTCCTGGACCGGAAGGGCTTCCAGCAGGGTCACGAGGTGAACCACGGTGTCGGGTGAATGCAGCAGAGTCACAACCCCTTCGCTCTGCGAGGCGACGGGACCGCCTGCAGCGAGGTCGGCCATGGCCTTGGTGACGTCGAGGAACGTCGTGATGCGGCCGGTCGGCGGCGAATCGACGACGACCTCGTCGTAGACGCGCTTACCGGCGTTGTCGGTCCTGATCACACATTCCTTGATCTTGCCGGTGAGAATCACGTCGCGCAGGCCCGGCGCGAGGGTGGTCACGAACTCGATCGCACCCATTCGCTTCATCGCGCGTCCGGCGAACCCGAGGTTGTAGAACATGTCGAGATACTCGAGGAACGCATGCTCGGTTTCGATCGGCAGCGCATAGACCTCGCCGCCACCATCGGCCGTCGCAATCTTGGTCTCGGTCGGAGGGAGTGGCGGAACGTCGAAGAGTTGGGCGATACCCTGCCTACCCTCGACTTCGACGAGCAGCACCCGTCGGCCGCCTGCTGCGAGCGTAAGCGCAAGGGCGGCCGCGACAGTGGATTTACCGGTGCCGCCTTTGCCCGATACGAAGTGCAATCGGGCCCTCTCGGCTTTCGCAGGCCACCTGTCCTCGAGTGGGTTGTCCACCTCGAGCGGATTCTCTGTTGAAGACACGTCACGAGCCTATAACTAGGTCTGTCGAACGAGCGGACCGATGGGGGAATCCGCATACACGAGGCGAAGGCGTCTACCCTCAGCGACATGAGTGAATTGACCACCTGGGAGTACGCGACCGTTCCGTTGCTCACCCACGTAACCAAGCAAATTCTCGACCAATGGGGTTCCGATGGCTGGGAACTCGTCACCGTGCTGCCAGGCCCGACCGGTGAGCAGCACGTCGCCTACCTGAAGCGTCCGAAGGGCTGAGTCGGATGGGTACCTGGACCGAACGCCTTGCAGAGCTCGACATCGCGCTTCCGCCGGTCGCGAAACCCGTTGCGGCGTATATCCCCGCAATCCGTACGGGCTCGCTGGTGTACACCTCGGGCCAACTCCCGTTCGTCGACGGTGCGTTGAGTTCGACGGGCAAAGTCGGTGCCGAGGTCGACGCCGACGAGGCCAAGGCAGCCGCTCGTGCCTGTGCGCTCAACGCGCTCGCCGCGATCGACAACCTCGTCGGTCTCGATGCGATCGTGCGGATCGTCAAGGTCGTCGGCTTCGTCGCCTCCGCGGAAGGCTTCACGGGTCAGCCGGGCGTCGTCAACGGTGCGTCGGAATTCTTCGGTGAAGTGTTCGGTGACGCAGGCATTCACGCGCGGTCCGCCGTCGGGGTCGCCGAACTCCCGCTCGGTGCGCCGGTCGAGGTCGAACTCATCGTCGAGGTTTCCTAACAGGAGGTGGGCGAGGGTGGTCCTCGAGCATCCCGCGTACGGCCGGCTGCGGCAGGTAACGCCGACGGCTGCGGTGCTGTTGGCCGACAATCCGGGCAAGATGACTCTCGACGGCACCAACACCTGGATCTTGCGTGCGCCCGACAGCGCCGAATGTGTTGTGGTGGACCCTGGTCCGCGGGACAAAGCCCACATCAATCTGATCGCCGAGTCCGCCCCGGTCGCGATGACGCTGATCACCCATCGACATTTCGATCACACCGGCGGACTGAAACGCCACAGGAAGCTCACCGACAGCCCTGTGCGGTCGGTGGACCCGAAGTTCCTGCACAAATCGACGGTGCCGCTACGTGACGGTGAGATCGTCGAGGCAGCGGGTCTACGGATCGAGGTGCGGGTGACACCGGGCCATACCGGCGACTCCGTGAGCTTCGTGCTCGACGACGCCGTACTGACCGGGGACACGATCCTCGGCCGCGGAACGACGGTCATCGACACTCGCGACGGCACGCTCGCCGACTATCTGCGCTCGCTCGACGTCCTCGCCGAAGTCGGCGAAGGTCGAGTGCTCTTGCCTGCGCATGGTCCGGATCGTCCCGATGCGGCGGCCGTCGCGCGTGAGTACCTTGCACACCGCAAACAACGACTGGAGCAGGTACAGGCCGCGCTGGACGTGTTGGGTGCCGACGCGAAGCCCATGCAGGTCGTGCGGCACGTGTATGCCGACATCGACAAGAAGCTGTGGCCAGCAGCGCGCAGCTCGGTCAAGGCGCAACTGGATTACCTCAGGCGCTAACGCACTCGTGCGTCCTTTCGGCGGGCGGACCCACCGAAAGGACGCACGAGGCGCGAAGCGCCCTTATCTTGCTCGGCGTGCCAGACGCTCGGAGTCCGAGATGAGAACGCTCTTGCCTTCGAGGCGCAGCCATCCGCGATGTGCGAAGTCTGCAAGCGCTTTGTTGACGGTCTCGCGGGAAGCGCCGACAAGCTGAGCGATCTCTTCCTGCGTGAGGTCGTGTGTGACCCGCAGCGAGCCGGCTTCCTGGGTGCCGAAGCGTTGTGCGAGCTGCAGCAACGCTTTTGCGACACGGCCGGGCACGTCGGTGAAGATCAGGTCTGCCAGGTTGTTGTTGGTGCGACGCAACCTGCGAGCGAGGACGCGCAGCAACTGCTCCGCGATCTCGGGTCGCTGATCGATCCACTCCTTGAGTGCGTCGCGGTCCATGCTGACCGCCCGAACCTCGGTGACGGTGGTTGCCGTCGAGGTGCGCGGGCCGGGGTCGAAGATCGACAGTTCGCCGAACATGTCCGACGGTCCCATGATGTAGAGCAGATTTTCGCGTCCGTCTGGGGATCGGCGGCCAAGCTTCACCTTGCCGGAAACGATGATGTAAAGGCGGTCGCCCGGTTCACCTTCGTTGAAGATGACATGTCCGCGCGGGAAATCGACCGGGTGCAGCTGCTGGCTCAACGCAGCTACGGCCGAGGGCTCGACGCCTTGGAAGATGCCGGCTCTGGCCAGGGCCTCGTCCACGTGTGCTCCTTATGAGGGCAGAAGTTGAAAGTGCAGTCTACTTCGCACGGCTCCAACCGTAGTGACAGAGGCCACTTACCGCACAAGGAATCGCCGCGCCGATGTGTCCGAACCGTGTTCGGACTTTACTGAAGCCGGGGGTTGTGCCTGCTCAGCTGGCCTTTCGGACACTGAGGAGGCGGGCGCCGGCAGCGCGGGTGCGTTGTCCGTCGCCACGATTGCGACGGCGGTGGAAGCGAGCGAGTGCGACAGGCATGCTGACCTTGGCCAGCGATGCGACCTCGGCTTTGCTGGCGGTGTCGAGGAACTCTTGGACCTCTTGTTCGCGGACGTTGAGGCGGCTCAGGCGAAACTCGACACGTTCCATGGCGAGCGCAAACAGCATGAGCAGCACCGGGAAGAGCACCACAGCGAGTCCTTGCATACCGGTGAGTAAACACGGCGAAGGTCTCAGAACGAACACGGCACGGATTTTCTTGTCGGTCGTATCCGTACAGTTATGAGGTGCGAGCCACCGAATCGAACACCGAATCCGCCGGCGCAGGCGCGGCATCGTCGAAGCCGAAGGGCGAAGAGACTCGACTCGGCCTTGTACGACGCGCGCGGAGGATGAACCGCCGCCTTTCCGAAGCGTTTCCGCACGTCTACTGCGAACTGGATTTCACGACACCGCTCGAATTAGCAGTCGCGACAGTACTTTCCGCGCAATGCACGGACAAGAAGGTCAACGAGACGACGCCGCCCGTTTTCGCGAAGTACAAGACTGCCCGCGATTACGCCACCGCTGACCGCCTCGAGCTCGAGGAGTTGATCCGGCCGACCGGGTTCTATCGGAACAAGACGAGCTCGCTCATCGGGCTGGGTCAGGCCGTGCTCGAGCGCTTCGACGGTGAGCTCCCGCACACTCTCGCCGAACTGGTCACGCTGCCAGGCATCGGCCGCAAGACGGCGAACGTAATCCTCGGCAACGCGTTCGACGTCCCGGGCATCACGGTCGACACCCACTTCGGTCGGCTGGTTCGGCGCTGGGCGTGGACGAAGGAAGAGGACCCGGTCAAGGTCGAGCACGCGATCGGCGAATTGATCGAGCGCAAGGAGTGGACTTTGCTCTCGCATCGCGTGATCTTCCACGGTCGGCGGGTCTGCCATGCGAAGAAGCCTGCCTGCGGTGTCTGCGTGCTTGCCAAGGACTGCCCCTCCTACGGACTCGGGCCGACGGACAAGGAGACCGCTGCCAAGTTGGTGAAGGGTCCCGAACTCGAGCACCTGCTTGCGATGGCCGGCTTGTGAGGTGAGGATGTCGAACTCCGGCAGGTGGTCGCTTGCTGTTCTCGTCGTGGTCGTGGGGTTGGTGGTCGCGCTGTGGCCACGAAACGCCGAGCCGGACCCGACCGTGCAGCGCACCCCGCCTTCGTCCGGAGTCACCTCCGATACCGACCTCGGTCCGTCGCGAACCGCAGCAGCGCTACTCCAATGCCCTAGGCCGCAGCCAGGCTCCAGCCCGACATCGGGTCCACTCGACGGCATCACGCTGAGTTGCCTCACGGACGGAACGACGGTCGATCTCGGCGCTGCGCTCGCCGGCACGCCGACCCTGCTCAACCTGTGGGCGTACTGGTGTGCACCATGTGCAGACGAGTTGCCCATACTGCAGGAATACGCGGAGCGCGCGAAGCTGTCGGTGAACGTGCTGACCGTGCACTCCGACACGAACGAGGAGATGGCGTTGGCACGACTTGCGGATCTGGCGGTGCGCCTGCCAGGGGTGCAGGACGCCGCACTGCGGGTAAGGACCGCGGTCGGGGCGCCGCCGGTGCTGCCCGTATCGGTCCTTCTACGCGCGGACGGGTCCGTTGCCAAGGTGGTCGTCAAGCCATTCACCAGTGTCGACGAAATCGCAAACGTCGTCGCCGAGAATCTCGGTGTCGCAGCGTGATGGCCGATAGCGTGCCGCCGTCGGGTGACGTCGGGGTGCCCGACTGGTTGCGTCGGGTCGCCGAGGAGGTGCCTACGGATTCGACGGGAACCAACCCCATCCTCGCCCGCTACGCGGCCGCCGACGCCGATGCTCGCGAGGCAGCGGTCCTCGTGCTGTTCGGTGGCACCGCCGACGCCGACCCTCACGCGCGCGGTGGACTACCCGCCGATGCCGAAGTGCTTCTGACACAACGAGCTTCGACGTTGCGTCAGCACCGCGGTCAGGTCGCCTTTCCCGGCGGCGGCGCGGATCCGGGCGACGACGGTCCGATCGCGACGGCGCTCCGGGAAGCACAGGAAGAGACCGGCCTCGATCCTGCCGGGGTGCAACCGCTCGCGACGTGGCCCGGCATCTACGTCCCACCGTCGCGCTTCGACGTCACCCCTGTCATCGCCTACTGGCGTACGCCGAGTTCCGTCGATGTCGTCGATCGTGCCGAAGCCGAGCGGGTCGTGCGGGTTCCGGTGAGCACACTGCTCGACCCAGCCAACCGCTTCGTCGTTCGGCATCCGCTCGGCTACTTCGGGCCTGCGTTCACGGTCGACGGGATGGTGGTCTGGGGCTTCACTGGCGGTATTCTCGCCGGCGTGTTCGCTGTGTCCGGCTGGGAGGTCGAATGGGATCGGTCGGATGTTCGCGATCTCGAATCCACCCTCGCCGCAGCGGGTATGGGAGACTCGCTCGTCCTGCCACCCGAGTTGGACTCACCGTCGCTGCGAAAGGTTGACCGATGACGTCGTCGAACTGGCTCGACATCGGTGTCCTCCTCATCGCATTGCTGGCAGCGACATCGGGGTGGCGGCAGGGAGCTGTAGCGTCCGCGCTCGCCTTCCTCGGCGTCGTACTCGGTGCTGTCGCAGGCATTCTCATCGCACCGCACGTTCTGGTCCACGTCGACGAGGGCCGCGCGCGTGTGCTGGTCGGTGTCCTCTTGATCGTGACCCTTGTGATCGTCGGCGAAGTCGCGGGTATGGTCCTGGGTCGCGCAGCACGCAGCGGCATGCACAGCCCTGCGGCGCGCGCGATCGACAGTTCCGTCGGTGCGGTGTTGCAGGCCGTCGCCGTACTCGTCGCGGGTTGGCTGCTCGCGGTGCCGCTCACGGCGTCGTCGCAGCCTGCTGTTGCGGCAGCGGTCCGTGGCTCGACAGTGCTCAGCAAGGTCGACGAAGTAGCCCCGGAGTGGATGCGTCGACTGCCGAGCGAATTCTCGGCACTGCTCGATACCTCGGGACTGCCGGACGTGATCGGTCCGTTCGGTCGGACCCCGATCACGTCGGTGGAACCACCCGATCCGAGTGTCCTCGAAAGTCCCATCGCACGGACCCTGCAGGACAGCGTGCTGCGTATCCGTGGGACCGCGCCGAGTTGCCAGCGTGCGCTCGAAGGTTCGGGCTTCGTCGTTGCGCCCGAACGGGTCATGACCAATGCACACGTGCTGGCAGGCACCACCGAGGTCGCCGTCGACACCGCCGACGGACCCTTGGCTGCGCAGGTCGTGCTGTTCGATCCGTCGGTCGACATCGCCATCCTCGCGGTGCCCGGCCTCACCGCACCCGTCCTGTCCTGGGCTCCCGAACCGGCCCGAACCGGTGCCGACGCCATCGTGCTCGGTTATCCCGGCGGCGGACCGTACACCGCGAGCGCGGCGAGGGTCCGTGAGACGCTCGACCTCACCGGACCGAACATCTACCGATCCGACACTGTCGAACGCGAGGTGTACACGGTTCGTGGGTCTATCAGACAGGGCAACTCGGGCGGTCCCCTAGTCGACAGTCAGGGCCGCATCCTCGGGGTCGTATTCGGTGCTGCGGTCGACAACAGTGACACCGGCTTCGTTCTGACCGAGAACGAAGTGTCCAAGCAGTTGGAAATGGCTCCGTCGGCGACTGCGATCGTCGAGACCGGCGCGTGCATTCTCTGACGGAGCCGTGGACGCGCTGAGCGGCTACGTAGCGAACCGGACGATTTCGGCAGTCACCTGATCGGGTCGCTCCTGGTGGACGAAGTGGCCGGCCGATCCGATGGTGCGAAGTTCACGCCGCGGTGCCCACCTCGTGCAACGCGCGAGTGTGTTGACGAGGATGTACGGGTCGAGATCGCCGTGGATCTGCAGTACCGGGATGTTGATCTGCTTGTCCATGATCGCCATGAATCGTCGTCCGTCCGTTCGCCATTGGCTTCGGAATGCCCAGCGCTGATATTCCAGCGCGGAATGGGCGACGCCTGGAATCCTGATCGCGGACCGCATCTTGCGAGCAGCATCGGTGAACTCGGCGGTGCGTGGATACGCCGGACCCGACCGTGTGCGCAGGAGACGTTCGACCTCGAAACCACCGTCGCGAGTGAGGCTCCGCTCAGGGAGTAGCGGCACCTGGTATTTCAGAAACTTGGGCAGCCACGCCGACCGCTGGGGAGAGTCGCGCAGTACGCCGCGCTTGAGGGCGATCGGATGCGGTGAGCTGACGAGGGCGATCGATTTGACGACGCGAGGATGGAGTACGGCGGTCGCCCAGCAGACGAGTCCGCCGTCTGCGTGCCCCAGCAAGGTCGCATCCGTATGACCGAGCGCGCGGACGAGTCCGGCGATGTCGCCTGCGAGAGTCCAGCCGTCGTAGCCACGCGGAGGTTTGTCGCTGTCGCCGTAGCCACGTAGGTCGACGGCAACGGTGCGGAAGCCTGCTTCGGCGAGGCCTGTCAGTTGGTGCCGCCACGACCACCAGAAGTCGCCGAAGCCGTGCAGCATGACGATGAGCGGTGCGTCCGTCGAGCTCGGTCCGGCTTCGGCGACATGAAAGCGGATGCCGTTGGCATGGATGTCACGATGGGTCCACGGACCGTCGAATCTGACGGTGGAGGGGTCGGGCTGTTCCACGGCGGCGTTCAGTCGAGCTTGCGTGAGTGCAAGCGGGCTTGCGTGACCACTAGCGGCCGAGTGCTCCGCTGGCGTGGCGGCCGTCGAAGCCGTCGTTCGCGCCGCCGGGCAGGACCGACTTTGCTTCCTTGAGCGAACTGATTGTCTTCTCCGGCGCTCGGATCTTGCGGACCCGTAGATAGCCGAGCAACGCGAGCAACACCACCGCGACGATCATCAGCAGGAACACGATCAGGAATGCGAGCCACCGTTCGAACCACAGCCAGTCGAGCAGTTCGGCAAGGAAGAAGAAGAAGAAAAACGAGCTGAACAGCAACACGGTCAGCGCAAGGATGAAGAAGACGCTGCCGACGAGGCCCTTCTTGATCTCGCCTGTGACCTCGGCCTTGGCGAGTTCGACTTCGGCTCGAACCAGCGTCGACACCTGAGTCGTCGCTTCTTTGACGAGACTGCCGACGCTCGCCGACCCGGGTACGTCCACGTCGGACAGCGGGATCGCCGTGATAGTCGTCGGTGCAGCGTGGCGGCCTGCACTGTCCCTGCCGTTGCTGCTCTTGGTGAAGCTCACTTGTCGACCCCTCC
Organism: Antrihabitans spumae; assembly: GCF_043944905.1. Classification (NCBI taxonomy): domain Bacteria; kingdom Bacillati; phylum Actinomycetota; class Actinomycetes; order Mycobacteriales; family Nocardiaceae; genus Antrihabitans; species Antrihabitans spumae. The sequence goes on along the minus strand of NZ_JBIMSN010000106.1, from coordinate 167,649 downwards.
GGTTGCTCGGTCGTTCGGTACTCGGCATGTGCTGCTTCGCATAGCTGCGCATACCCGTCTCGTTCGCGTCTTATTCCAACACACCGCCGCGCTCGTCATCGCGGCGCGCTTGGTGGACGCGGCCGCGTCGCAACAGTAGCGCCGATCCCATGAGTGATGCGGCCAAAGACGTGATCAGGACGGCGGCTTTCGCGATTTCGAGACTCGTGCCGTCACCGACGTCTGCCATCGCGAGTTCGGCAACAAGGAGGCTGACGGTGAATCCGATCGCGCCGAGTACCGAGAGGGCGAACATGTCCCTGTTGAAGAGGTTCGCGGGGCGGGTCGCGATGCCGGTGCGGATCGCGAGCCAGCTGATGCCGAAGATTCCGATCGTCTTACCGATGAGCAGACCAGCGATCACGGCGAGCGAGACGCGGTTGGTGAACAGTTCGCCGAGAACGTCGCTGTTCAGGGGTACTCCTGAAGCGAACAGTGCGAAGACCGGGACGCAGAAGCCTGCTGAGAAAGGTTGGATGCGATGCTCGAGCCGCGTTGCCGGTGCCTCCGCTTCGCCGCGGTCCTTGCGCACACGCGTCAGCAGGCCGAGTGCGACGCCGGCAATGGTCGCGTGGATGCCGGACTCGTGCACGGCGTACCAGGCGAACAATGCGAGCGGGACGTAGAGGAACGGGGTCGTGATGCGCCGATGCTGTGCGTAGGCGTAGCCGGCGAAAGTCAATGCCGATGCGCACAGCCACAGCATGGCGATCGACGCGGTGAACAGAATCGCAATCAGCCCGATGGCGAGAAGATCGTCGACGACGGCGAGGCTCAGCAGGAACACCCGGGCGCCGGTAGGAATTCGTGAGCCCGTCATGGCGAGGACGGCGAGAGCGAACGCGATATCGGTTGCGACGGGGATGGCCCACCCGCGGTCCATGCCGGGTGCGCCGAACCCGATGGCAAACGCAATCGCCGCCGGTACGACGACACCGCCGCCCGCCGCAATGATCGGCAGCAGCGCCTTCTTTCGGTCGGCAAGTTCGCCGACGACCAGTTCGCGTTTGAGTTCGAGTCCGGCGACGAAGAAGAAGACGGCTAGCAACCCGTCCTGTGCCCAGGCACCGATGGACAGCTCGAGATGCAGTGCGGAGATGCCGACGACGGTGTCGCGGACGCTGAAATAGCTCTCGCCGACCGGCGAGTTGGCCCAGATCAAGGCGACTGCCGCAGCGACGAGAAGTATTGCGCCACCGACAGTTTCGGCGCGTAGGTAGCGGGTGAGCTCGGAGCGTAGCGGCTGGATCACGGTGGCCTCTCAGGCTCGACTTCGTCGAATGGGGTCGTTCGATCGATGCCGACCAGACTTCCCGGCGCTCCGCGATCACTCTAACAAGAGGCGGTGCTGCCGTCCTGATCGTGCAGGTCAGACGTTGATTTTCGAGAGGCGTTCGGCGGTGCGTCAGCGAGACTTGATGTCCTCGAACACCTTCGGATCGACGAGGGTCGAGGTGTCGCCGAGTTCGCGGCCTTCCGCCACGTCTCGGAGTAGTCGACGCATGATCTTGCCGCTTCGTGTCTTCGGTAGTTCCGGAACGATGTGGATCTCGCGAGGCTTCGCAATAGGGCTGATCGAACGAGACACCTCCGCTTTGAGTTCGTCGATCAAAGCGTCGCCGGTGTTTTCCGCGCTGCCCTTCAGGATCACGAACGCGACGATGCCCTGGCCGGTGGTCTCGTCGTTGGCACCGACGACAGCCGCTTCTGCGACGCTGTGGTGCCCGACGAGTGCGGACTCGACCTCCGCCGTCGAGATGCGGTGCCCGGATATGTTCATGACGTCGTCGACGCGGCCGAGCACCCACAGTGCGCCGTCCTCGTCGTAACGCGCTCCGTCGCCTGCGAAGTACCAGCCCTGCTCGGCGTAGCGCTCCCAGTAGGTCGCCTTGTAGCGCTCGGGGTCGCCCCAGATGCCGCGCAGCATCGACGGCCACGGCTGATCCAACACGAGGTAGCCGTTGGCTTCCTTCTCGCCGAGCGTGACGTCGTTGCCGTTTTCGTCGACGATTTTTGCCGAGATGCCGGGCAGCGTCCCCATGGCTGCGCCGGGTTTCGTCGCTGTCACTCCGGGCAGGGGCGAGATCATGATCGCGCCGGTTTCGGTCTGCCACCAGGTGTCGACGATGGGTGCTTTGTTGCCGCCGATCACTTCGCGGTACCAGCGCCAGGCCTCGGGGTTGATGGGTTCGCCGACCGAGCCGAGTAGGCGGATCGAGGACAGGTCGTGTGCCTGCGGGATCTGGCGGCCCCACTTCATAAACGTGCGGACCAATGTCGGTGCCGTGTAATAGATTGAGACACCGTACTTTTCGACGATGTTCCAGTGTCGGTGCTCGTCGGGGGAGTTGGGTGTGCCCTCGTAGACGACCTGGGTGACGCGGTTGGACAGCGGTCCGTAGACGATGTAGCTGTGGCCGGTGACCCAGCCGATGTCGGCGGTGCACCAGTAGACGTCTTTGCCCGGCTTGTGGTCGAAGACGTAGTGGTGGGTGTACGACGTCTGGGTCAGGTAACCGCCCGAGGTGTGGACGATGCCCTTCGGTTTACCGGTCGTGCCCGAGGTGTAGAGAATGAACAGCGGTTGCTCCGCGTCGAAGGGTTGCGCCTCGTGCTCGGGTGATGCATTCGCGACGGTCTCGTGCCACCACACATCGCGGTCCTCGGTCCACGGCACCTCGACGCCGGTGCGTCGAACGACCAGAACGTGCTCGACCGAGTGCGGCACATCGCCGTTGGCGTACAACGCTTCGTCGACAGCTTCCTTCAACGGTGCGGATTTACCGCGTCGCCATTGGCCGTCGGTCGTGATGACGAGCCGCGCTTCGGCGTCGTCGACACGCTGGCGCAGCGCCGTTGGGGAGAAGCCTGCGAAGACGACCGAGTGCGTCAATCCGAGGCGCGCGCAGGCCAGCATCGACACGATCGCTTCGGGAATCATCGGCATGTAGATGGCGACGCGGTCGCCTGCTGTCAAACCGATTTCGGTGAAATAGTTTGCGGCCTTGGACACTTCGGCAAGAAGCTCGGAGTAGGTGAGATCGAGACTGTCGCCGGGCTCACCTTCCCAGTGGATCGCAACCTGGTCGCCGTGGCCGTCGATCACGTGCCGGTCGACGCAGTTGTACGCGACGTTCAGCTTGCCGCCCACAAACCACCGTGCGACCGGTGCACCGGTCCAGTCGAGGACCTCCGTCCACGGTTCGTGCCAATGCAACCGTGCTGCTTGTTCACCCCAGAAGGCGAGTCGATCCGCTTCGGCGGCTTCGGCGAGTTCCGGTCCGGCATTGGCTGCCGCGACGAATTCGTCGCTGGGCGCGTAGGCATCCTGTGCGGGTGTACCAGTCATTCTCGCTGCCTCTTTCCGTGCATCGGTGAACGTAAGCCACTCTCGCCCGACATTAGTTCATCCCCTTGCCGTCGATACCTCTGGCGTCACGTGGATCCGCTGGTGCTCGGAGAGGGCATTGCACTGACAAAACCCGTTCGAATGGCTAAGGTCCCACGCATTCGCTTGGCACGTTCTCGATACGTGCAAGCAGGCATTTCTCATCGACCGACTAGCAGTGGGGAGCTCGAGTTGAGGCTGAAAAGAACTACCGCGATCGTGGCGGCACTTGTGGTTGCGAGTGGAATCGGGTTGGCGGGCTGTTCGTCCGACAGTTCCGGCGACAGCGACTTCGTAACCGTCAACGCTGGGGAACCACAGAACCCCCTCGTTCCGACGAACACGAACGAGAACCAGGGCGGCCGCGTCGTCGATCGGCTGTACGCCGGGCTGCGACGCTACGACGCCAAGGGCGAGGTGTTCGACGAGATGGCCGAGTCGATCACCTCACCGGACAAGAAGAACTACACGATCAAGATCAAACCGGATTGGACGTTCACGGACGGAACACCGGTCACCGCAAAGTCTTTCGTCGACGCGTGGAACTACGGCGCACTGTCCACCAACGCACAGTTGCAGAGTTACGTCTTCACTCCCATCGTAGGTTTCGCCGATGTGTCGGTCGATCCGCCGACGGCGCAAACGATGTCGGGTCTGAAGGTCGTCGACGACCAGACGTTCACCGTGGAACTCACCGAGCCATCGATCGACTTCGAAATCAGCCTCGGCTACGCACCGTTCTACCCGCTGCCGGAAGTTGCGTTCAAGGACATGAAGGCCTTCGGTGAGAATCCGATCGGCAACGGTCCCTACAAGTTCGCAGGCGACGGCGCCTGGGAGCACAACGTCAAGATCGACCTGGTGCCCAACGAGACCTACAAGGGTGGGCGGCCAGCGAAGAACAAGGGCCTGCGGTTCGTGATGTACCAGAACTTCGACGTTGCCTACGCCGATCTGCAAGCTGGCAATCTCGATGCCCTGGATACGATTCCGGGTAGCGCCCTCGGCTCCTACAAGCAGGATCTCGGCGATCGAGCGATCACCGAGCCGACCGCGCAGAATGCACACATCGGTATCCAGACCTCAACACCGCACTTCGGCGGTGAGGAAGGTCTGCTGCGTCGTAAAGCACTCTCGATGGCGATCAACCGAGAGCAGATTTCCGAGAACATCTTCTACGGAACCCGTACGCCCGCAAGAGACTTCACGGCGTCGACGCTGCCGGGTTACGACGGGAACCTGCCGGGTTCGGAAGTGCTGGACTTCAACCCGGAGGAGGCGAAGAAGTTGTGGGCGCAGGCCGACGCGATCTCGCCGTGGACCGGCAAGTACGAGATCGCCTACAACGCCGACGGTGATCATCAGGCGTGGATCGAAGCAGTCGCGAACAGCATCAAGAACACGCTCGGCATCGATGCATCCGGCGTCAGCTACCCGACGTTCAAACAGGTTCGTGACGACGTGAACGCCAAGACGATCAACAAGGCCTTCCGCTACGGCTGGCAGGGTGACTATCCGTCGATGCTGCAGTTCTTGACGTCGCAGTACTTCAGCTTCTCGGATACGAACAATGTCGACTACAACAACCCCGAATTCGATCGCCTGCTCAACGCAGCACTCGCGGCGCCGACACCGGAGGAGTCGTACAAGATCGTTGCGCAGGCGCAGGCACTGCTGCTGAAGGACATGGCCGACATTCCGGTGTTCGACTACGGCGCGGCCGCTGGTCGGTCGGACAAGGTGAGCACGGCCCCGCTGGCGTGGAACGGTCTGTTCGATTTCGAGAACATCGAGAAATAGGCGGCTTCGCCGCTCGTGAGTCTTTTCGGTGGTTCTGACCACCGAAAGGACTCACGAGCCCTTCCGGAGGGAGGGCCTCTGTGGCCTGGTACGTCGTTCGACGCCTTTTGCAGATGATCCCGGTGTTTCTGGGAGCGACTCTGCTGATCTACGCGATGGTGTTTCTCATTCCCGGCGATCCGATCGCCGCACTTGCCGGGGACAAACCGATGTCGCCCGCTGTCGAGGCGCAACTGCGAGCGCGCTACCACCTCGATCAGCCGTTCATCGTGCAGTACCTGCAATATCTGAAGGGGATAGTCACCTTCGACTTCGGTACCGCGTTCTCCGGTAGGCCGGTCCGCGACGAGTTGGCTCGTGCTTTCCCGATCACGCTCAAACTGGCCCTGATGGCGGTTGTGATCGAGGGCGGTTTCGGCGTCGTCTTCGGGCTGATCGCGGGACTGCGGAAGGGCAAGTTCTTCGACTCGACGTTGCTGGTCGTCAGTCTCGTCATCATCGCCGTCCCGATCTTCGTCGTCGGCTTCCTCGCCCAGTTCCTGCTCGGCGTGAAGTGGGGCATCGCACCGGTGACGGTGACGGGGAATGCGACGTTCACGGAGCTACTCGTTCCTGCGTTCGTTCTCGGGTCGCTTTCGTTCGCCTACGTATTGCGGCTGACGCGAAATTCGGTGGCGGAGAACATGTCCGCCGACTACGTCCGAACCGCGACGGCGAAAGGACTTTCCCGCCCGCGGGTTGTGGTCGTGCACATTCTGCGAAACTCGATGATCCCCGTCGTGACGTTCCTCGGAGCCGACCTCGGAGCATTGATGGGCGGCGCGATCGTCACGGAGGGCATCTTCAACATTCCAGGTGTCGGTGGAACGTTGTTCCAAGCGATCGTCCGTGGCGAACCCCCGACCGTCGTCTCGTTCGTGACGGTCCTGATCGTCATCTTCCTGATTTCGAATCTGCTCGTAGACCTGCTCTACGCCGTGCTCGATCCGAGGATTCGTTATGTCTGATGTCAGCAAGAAGCGAAGTGGCCAAGATCATTTCGTCGCACCGGAGGACGAGGTAGAGGTACTCGGGACCGACGTTGTCGACGAATCGGAATCGCCGACGAGCATGTGGGGCGACGCGTGGCGGCAGTTGCGTAGGAATCCGCTGTTCGTCATCGCGACGGTGCTGATTCTGTTCGTCCTCACTGTCGCGATCTTTCCCGGACTCTTCACCGATCAGGATCCCCGTTACTGCAACGGTGATTTCAGCATGGATCGCGGCAGTGCGGGCCATATCTTCGGCTACGACAGGCAGGGCTGCGATATCTACGCCCGCACCGTGTACGGGGCGCGGGCGTCTGTCACGGCGGGTGTCTGCGCGACGTTGTTGTTCGTGCTCGTCGGCGGCACCCTTGGGGCTCTCGCGGGATTCTATGGGGGACTGCTGGATTCGATCGTCTCGCGCGTCGCAGAAGTTGTGTACGCGTTGCCGCTGATGCTGGCCGCGATCGTGCTCATGCAGTTGCTCGATTCGCGGACCATCTGGACGGTCGTCTTGATTCTGGCCGCGTTCACCTGGCCGCAGGCTGCCCGAATAGCACGTGGCGCGGTGATCGAGGCGAAGGGCAGCGACTACGTGCTTGCCGCAAAAGCGTTGGGTGTCTCGCGATTACGGACACTGATCAGGCATGTGTTACCCAATGCTGCCGGACCGTTGATCGTCGTGACGACGATCTGGCTCGGCGTCTTCATCGTCACCGAAGCAACGTTGTCCTACCTCGGCGTCGGCCTACCGCGGACCGTGGTGTCGTGGGGCGGCGATATCGCGTCGAGTCAGAAGGAGATCAGGTCGTCACCGATCTTGTTCTATCCCGCAACGGCTTTGGCGATCACCGTGCTCAGCTTCATCATGCTCGGCGACGCTGTGCGTGACGCGCTCGACCCGAAAGCGAGGAAGCGATGATGTCCGACGATATGCAACCGCTGCTCGAAATCAAGGATCTCAGCGTCTCGTTCACCTCGGGTGGCAAAGAGGTGCCGGCAGTCCGCAACGTCGACCTGACCGTGTATCCGGGCCAGACGGTGGCGATCGTCGGTGAATCGGGGTCCGGCAAGTCGACGACTGCCCATTCGATCATCAACCTGCTGCCCGGCACCGGCAAGGTGACGTCGGGACAAATTTTGTTCGAGGGCAAGGATCTGGCCGCTGCGTCGGCGAAAGAGATTGTCGCAGTGCGCGGCACGGGTATCGGATTGGTTCCACAGGATCCGATGTCGAATCTCAATCCGGTGTGGAAGGTCGGATTCCAGATCGCGGAGACGTTGCGAGCGAACGGCATTGCGAAAGGAAAGGCCGCTAAACGTCGTGCGGTCGAGTTGCTCACCGAGGCGGGGATGAACGACGCACAGCGTCGAGTCAACCAGTACCCGCACGAGTTCTCGGGAGGCATGCGGCAGCGCGCGCTTATCGCCATCGGTCTGTCGTGCCGACCGAAGCTGTTGATCGCCGACGAACCGACGTCCGCTCTCGATGTGACGGTTCAGCGCCAGATACTCGATCATCTCGACGGGTTGACGCGTGAACTCGGCACCGCGGTACTCCTGATCACCCACGATCTGGGGCTCGCCGCCGAACGAGCCGAGTACCTCGTCGTCATGTATCGCGGTCGGATCGTCGAATCGGGTCCCGCAGTGGACATCCTGCGGGATCCGCAGCATCTCTACACGAAGAAGTTGGTGAACTCGGCGCCGTCGCTCGCGTCGCAACGGTTGTCGTCGGTGCTGGCGCGCAAAGAGATTCGAGCGCAGGCTATCGAGGTCGCGACTCAGGTCGCTACCGTCGAGGATGCCAACGTCGTCGTCGCGTCGCAGCTGACCAAGAAGTTCAGCATCCGAGGTAGCGCGCCGTGGAAGTCGAGTGAACTCGTTGCCGTCGATGACGTGTCGTTCGCTGTGCGACGTGGCACGACGACGGCAATCGTCGGCGAATCGGGTTCCGGTAAATCGACAGTGGCACAGATGGTTCTGGGTTTGCTGGAGCCGACCTCCGGGACGGTCGAGTTCGAGGGCGCCGACGTCGCGAAGCTGAGCAGGTCGGAGCAGTTCGCCTTCCGCCGCAAGGTGCAGCCGATCTTCCAGAACCCTTACGGCTCACTCGATCCGATGTACTCGATCTACCGAACCATCGAGGAACCGTTGCGGACCCACAAGATCGGAAGCACCAAAGAGCGTGAAGGTGTGGTTCGCGATCTGCTGGAAAAGGTCTCGCTTCCGTCGTCGGTGCTGAAGCGGTATCCGAACGAGTTGTCCGGTGGTCAGCGCCAGCGGGTCGCGATCGCGCGGGCGTTGGCGTTGCAACCCGAACTTGTTGTGTGCGACGAGGCGGTGTCGGCGCTCGATGTGCTTGTGCAGGCACAGATCTTGAAGCTGCTCAACGACCTGCAGGCGGAACTGGGATTGTCCTATCTGTTCATCACCCATGACCTCGCGGTGGTGCGGCAGATTGCGGACAATGTCGTCGTGATGAGCAACGGCAAGGTTGTCGAGGCGGCAAGCACTGTCGAGGTGTTCGACAATCCGGCCCAGGAATACACCCGAAAACTGCTGGCTGCGATTCCCGGGCGCGAGCTGTTGGTCGGGTCCTGACAGTGGCCTTCGCCAGGGGCACGTCGGGGTAGGTCCGAGCGACCTCAGTAACGTCACCGGAGTGCCGGACCCCTTGCAACCACTCGCCGAGCTTCCGGGCGTGCGCGCCGCCGCCGACCTGGCGCGCGATGCACTCGCCGAGGTGCACCGCCACAAGACCAACAGACGTGGCTGGCCGACGACCGCGGCCGAGGCTGCGGTGCGGGCCGCGAGATCGTCGTCGGTGCTCGACGGTGGGTCGACCGAATTGCCGTCCGAAGGTGAGCCGGGCGACCCAATCCTTGCCGGTGCGTTGCGCGTCGGTCAGGCGCTCGACGGCGACTCGTTGCCGATCCTCGTCGGGGTGTGGCAACGCGCACCGCTGCAAGCATTGGCTCGACTGCATCTCCTCGCGGGCGCCGACCTGGTCGAGGATCAGGATCTGCTCGGCCGGCCACGAGATGGCGGCGGCGTTGCGGATCGGTTAGCCATGTTGGCGGATGTGGTGGTGGGAAGTTCCGCCCCTGCGCCTGTCATCGCTGCCGTCGTGCACGGCGAATTGCTCTCTTTGCGTCCCTTCGGAACTGCGGACGGCGTCGTTGCACGCGCGGCGTCGCGACTCGTTTCGGTGGCAAGCGGTCTCGATCCGCACAATCTCGGCGTTCCGGAGGTCACCTGGATGCGTCGGGAGGCTCATTATCGTGATGCGATCGATGCCTTCGCGACAGGTGAACCGAAGGGCGTCGGGGATTGGGTGATCTTGTGCTGCAGCGCATTAGAGGCAGGGGCGCGCGAGGCGACGTCGATCGCCGAAGCGATGAGTAGCTGACTTTTCAACGAAATGCTTTGCAGCGCTTGTATATACGTAAAAGCGGGCGGCGATGTCGTTAACGACTTCGCCGCCCGCTAGCACGGAATATCCGGTTACCAAGCGTGCTAGGTGGGTTGTGTGGTTGGCCTCGGCGTCAATCCGACCTTCGTTGGTTAATCCCCGCAACCCGTGCAGGGTTTTCGCCAGCAAAGACCCGAATCACGCAGGCCCACAACGCTTCTGCCCTTGTCGCGGCGCGCTCCGCGTGGGTGCCTGATCTCCGTGCTGGGAATCGCGGTCGGGAGGTCGGTCCTTCTCTTCCGGCTCGACCTTGGCCTTCCGTTCTTCCGTATCTCCTTTGTACTCTGTGACTCCGCTCACATCAAGAGGAAGTTCTGATCGAGGGTTTTGGGCGTGTCGTCAGCGGCGACGGCGTAGAAGGCCGTACGTGATCGCACCGGCGGCCAGCGCGCTCAGGCCGACGGCCGCTGTCGCAGCGACAGTCGTCGACGACGGGGCTTGGAATCGGGCACGAAGCGAGACCGGGTTGGAGAACGTGAGAATCGGCCAGCCTCGAGACGCCGCTTCCTTGCGGAGGCCCCGATCGGGGTTGACCGCGGTCGGGTGTCCGACGGCTTGCAGCATCGGCAGATCGGTCAACGAATCCGAATAGGCGAAGCATCGGGCGAGATCGTAGTTTTCTTGTTCGGCCAGTTGTTCGATTGCTTGGACCTTGCCCTCGCCGTAGCAATAGAACTCGACCTCGCCGGTGTATTTGCCGTCCTCGACCGCCAATTGTGTGGCGGCCGTGAAATCTGCGCCGAGCGCCTCCGCGATCGGGCCGACGACTTCTTCACCGGATGCAGATACGACAACGATGTCGTGGCCGCGGATCTTGTGGTCAGCAATGAGGTCGGCGGCCTCGGCGAAGATCAGCGGATCGACGACATCGTGCAGGGTCTCCGCGACTATCGACTTGACCTGAGCTACGTCCCATCCCGTACTCATCTTCACCAAATGTGCTCGCATACGCTCCATTTGGTCGTGATCGGCGCCGGACAGCAGGAACAGGAAGTGCGCATAGCTGCTCTTGAGTACCGCCCGTCGATTGAGTAGCCCCTGGTCGAAGAAGGGCTTACTGAATGCGAAAGTGCTCGACTTCGCGATGATTGTTTTGTCCAGATCGAAGAAGGCCGCGATTCGCTTCGTCGCGGTCTCTGCTGAACTCTGTGCCGTCACGGTACAAGGATATGCACGAGCAATCGGCGGGTCGCATCGCGTTTGGTGTAGCGCGTCGTAGGAACGAACTCGTTCAAACTTTGACTTGCGATATCCGGCACCCTCAGGTGTAGTATTGCCGGTACCTGGACTTGTTCCAGGCGCGTTCAGCCCGACCCCCCGGGGCTGAACCCGACGACCCTCGCCTCCTCCCCCCCTGGCGAGGGTCGTCCTCTGTTTACGGGTCGGTTCGTTGCGATCCCGAAGGCGTGAGTGCACCCCTACCGCCGTTGAGCGTTGTCGAGGGACCCTTCGCTTCGGTTTCATACTCTGGCACCGCCGTACCAAAAGTTATCCACATGGGCGAAGTTATCCACAATCGCGAAAGACCCTCTGTTGCGGTCGTCGAACGTGCGTGAGTGTTGTCGACATGAACACCGACCGGCAGGAAACCGACCGCGACGACCGCACCCGTACAGGGGCGTTGATGGTGGTCCGCGACGAGAAACTGCGTGAAGACGTGCGACGCGTCGCCGCAGCGGCAGATGTCGCACTCGACGAGGTTGCCGGCGTCCTCACCCGGCGGCTGTGGGTACGAGCACCGACCGTCGTACTCGACGCAGATGCGGCGCGCGTTGTGTCGGACGACGAGCTACCGCGTCGGCGCGGAGTTGTCCTTGTCACCGATGGCGAACCCGAACTGACGGACTGGCAACGTGCGGCCGCTATCGGTGCCGAATACGTTGTCGGGCTGCCGCGCCAGGAGTCCCTGCTGGTCGGAGTGCTCGGCGCACGGCCGGAGGTGGGGTCGGGCGACGGTTTCGTCGTTGCGGTTGTCGGCGGTCGCGGCGGTGCCGGCGCATCGACTTTCGCTGCGGCGCTTGCCTTGTCCGTCGAGTCGACGAAGTTTCGGTCGCATGCGATGCTCGTCGACGGCGACAGCTTCGGCGGTGGCATCGATCTGCTGCTCGGCATCGAGAACGTCGCGGGTCTGCGTTGGCCGTCGCTGTCGATCGAAGGAGGTCGGGTGTCGGCAGACGCGTTGCGCAACGCGTTGCCCGCCGCCTCACCGTGTGTGTCGGTGCTGTCGTGCGCACGCGGTCAAACGGCGCGCGACCCGAGTGCAGCTGCGGTCGCCGCCGTCCTCGACGCGGGTCGCAGCGCGGGCAACCTTGTCGTTGCGGACGTTGCCAGGCGAGCGACACCCGCGACGGACACCTTCCTCGAAGGCGCCGATCTGGTCGTCCTGGTTGTCCCCGCCGAGTTGCGAGCAAGTGCGGCGGCCGAGGCGACGGCGCGAATGGTGTCCGAGCGAAACGCCAATCTCGGTGTCGTCGTGCGAGGGCCGGCACCTGGCGGACTCCGCGGTACCGACATTGCCGAGGCGCTCGGCCTCCCGCTGCTTGCCGCTATCCGACCAGAACCCCGCCTCGCAGACCTCGTGGAGCGCGGCGGACTCGAACTCGGTCGGCGCAGTCCGCTACGCCGTGCCGCCGAATCCGTCTTCGCCACACTCGGTGATCGACCGAGAACTCGGTGGGCGGCGTGACCGCGGTGGCGACGAACCAGTTGCTCGACCGAGTTCGGGATCGGTTGTCCCAGAGTTCGACCGACCCGACGCCGGCAACGGTCGCGGCCGCGATTCGTGCCGAAGCGGGTGGCGTGCTCGGCGATTCGGACATGCTTGCCACCCTGCGACTACTGCAGACCGAGCTCACCGGCGTCGGTCCACTCGACCCACTGCTCGCCGACCCGGCTACCGCCGACGTGCTCGTGACCGGACCGGATGCGGTGTGGGTCGACCGCGGACGCGGGTTGCAACGGTCCGACGTCACGTTTGCCGACGACGCTGCGGTGAGACGACTTGCGCAACGGCTCGCTCTGTCGGCAGGTCGACGTCTCGACGACGCACAGCCGTGGGTCGACGGTCGACTGCCAGGCGTCGGAAATACGGACTTCGGAGTGCGTCTGCACGCGGTCCTCGCGCCGATCGCCCATGGGGGAACCTGCCTTTCGCTGCGGGTCCTACGTCCCGCGACACAGGGCCTGGCTGCCTTGGTTCGCTCGGGCGCGATACCTCCCGAGGCTCACGAACTGCTGCTGCGGATCGTCTCGGCTCGTCTGGCCTTCCTTGTCGTCGGCGGAACGGGGGCGGGAAAAACTACGCTGCTAGCCGCCCTTCTCGCGCAGGTCGATCACGGTGAGCGGATCGTGTGTGTCGAAGACGCGGCAGAACTGGCACCGCAGCATCCGCACGTCGTTCGACTGGTCGCGCGGGCCCCGAACATCGAGGGCGTGGGCGAGGTGACGGTCCGCGATCTCGTGCGGCAGGCACTTCGGATGCGGCCCGACCGAATAGTCGTCGGTGAAGTTCGTGGCGCGGAAGTCGTCGATCTGCTCACTGCGCTCAACACCGGTCACGACGGTGGCGCAGGTACGGTCCACGCCAACTCACCCGAAGAAGTACCCGCGCGGTTGGAAGCGCTCGCTGCCCTCGGCGGAATGGATCGCGCTGCGTTGCACAGTCAATTGGCAGCCGCGGTTCAGGTTGTCCTCCACGTGCATCGCAGGGCCGATGGGTCGCGACGCCTCGTCGAGATCGGCTTGGTGCAACAGGCCGCCAACGGTTTCGTCAGCATCGAGCCGGCCTGGCGGCCCGACACCGATGCGCCGGCCGCTGGTGCTTTGACGGCGTTGTTGAACAGGCGGTCCGAGCTATGACGATGGCGTTGGTCTGCGTTGCAGCAGCGCTCGTCGTTGCGCCGACGGAGTCCCGGAAGCGCCGACTCGACACTGTGTTCGGAAGTGCCGGAGTGCGGCGCAGTCTGCCGAGACCGGAGATTCTCGTCGGATCGGTCTGTGTGCCAGCATTTCTCGTCGGCGGAGTCCACGGACTGCTTGCGGCGGCGATGGTCGTTTTGTTGTTCCGTCGCAGACGCGCCTTTGCGTCGCGGGACGAACAGATGCAGGTAGAGCGGCGAAAGTTGTTGGACGGCATCGATATCGTGATCGGTGAACTGAAGATCGGTGCGCATCCGTCCGCAGCTGCAGAGGCAGCAGCAGCGGAATGTACCGGTGTGGTCGCCGAGGTGCTTGCGGTGGCGGCAGCGCGGAGTCGTCTCGGCGGGTCGGGAGCGGACGGGATCGAGGCCGCCGACGCGACGATCGCCGCAGAGCTGGGGCGCATCGGGCAAGCCTGGCGAGTTGCCGAGACACACGGCCTCGCGCTCGCGGAGCTGCTCACTGCGGCGCGCACGGATCTGCTGGGACGCTTACGGTTTCGGAGTCGAACCGAAGCCAGTCTCGCCGGTGCTCGGGCGACCGGCACTGTCCTGGCAGGGCTTCCGATCCTCGGCATATTGCTCGGTCAGCTGATGGGCGCCGCTCCGCTGAAGGTTCTGCTCGGCGGCGGTACCGGGGGAGTACTGCTCGTGGTCGGCACCGCATTCGCCTGCGCCGGATTGCTGTGGACCGATGCGATCACCAGCAAGGTCGTCGCGTGATCGTGCCGCTGACGCTCGTTGCCTGCGCCTTGCTTGTCCTTCCGGCTCGGGCGTCCGCTCACGTTCGATTGCGCGAGCTCGGCGGCGATGTCGGGCGGGAAGTGCCGCCGTCGACCGTGCGAGACGTCGATTTACATTCCGTAGCAACGACATTCGATCTGCTCGCAGCATGCCTTCGTGCCGGACTTCCCATGGCCACTGCGGCTGCGGCAGTCGCGAATACCGCTCCAGCGCAGCTGTCGTTCGCCCTGCGTCGTGCGTCGGAGTTGCTCACGCTCGGTGCCGAACCGGCGACAGCGTGGGCTGATGCTGCCGCGGATCCGGCGATCGAATCGCTCGCCCGGATGGCGCGGAGGTCAGCGCGTTCGGGTTCGTCACTTGCCGCTGCAATGACCGAGTTGGCGATCGCTCGGCGAATCGAGACCGAAGACGCCGCAGCGGCGAAAGCCGAGCGAGCGGGTGTGTTGATCAGCGGACCCCTTGGGTTGTGCTTTCTGCCTGCGTTCATCTGTCTGGGAATAGTCCCGGTCGTGATCGGACTGGCGACCAAGGTGCTCGACGGGGGATTGCTGTGAGCACACCGCGCAGTGGACATCGATGCGGAATCACCGTGTCGGAGAACGAGGGAGGGGAATCGAATGTTGAGGTCGGCGTATCAGGAGATGCAGGCACGATTGCTACTTGCGGTGACAGCGGAGGACGGCATGTCGACCGCCGAGTATGCGATCGGAACCATCGCGGCAGCAGCGTTCGGTGCCGTTTTGTACACGGTGGTCACCGGCGACAGCATCGTCAACGCATTGACGCGGATCATCGACAAGGCGCTCAGCACGTCCGTGTAGTCAGGTGTCATCGCCTCATCGCGGACGAAAGAGGTGCTGTCACAGTCGAAGCCGCAATCGCCATTGCGGCGATCGTGCTGGTTGTCGTGATGTGCATCGGCGCGGTGCTTGCCGTGTCGATGCACATCAGATGTGTCGACGCGGCACGTGAGGCGGCGCGTTTGGCTGCGCGAGGCGACCGAGACAACGCCGTGTCCACAGCGGCGCGGGTTGCACCGGACGGAGCCGACGTCAGCGTTCGGGACGACGGTGATCACATCGTCGCGACTGTGCGGGCGAGTACGCCACTGCTGCCGATGCTCGACATCACGGCGGAGGCTGTTGCTGCGGTCGAGCCTGATGCCGATGACTGACAGGTTTCGCGACGAGCGTGGTGCCGCAACAGTTTTCGCATGTTTTGTAATGCTGGGACTGATTGTGGTCACGGTGCTGATCGTCCAGGTCGGGTCGTTGGTTGCGGTTCGTCACAGAGCCCAGTCCGCTGCCGACCTAGCAGCACTCGCTGTGGCGGGATCGATCGAGAAGGGAGCCGACGCCGCGTGCGCGGCTGCAGAGCCGATCGCGTCCCGGATGTCGGCGGCCGTGCGGGAATGCCGAGTCGACGGTTGGGATGCGGTCGTCACGGTGACGGCTGATGTCGCATTGCCGAGGTTCGGGGCGAAGGAGGTGCAGGCAATCGCACGGGCGGGTCCGGTGGACGAGGAGTGACTGGCGAACCCAGCTACCGACCATCACCCTCGAATCTCATCGCCGGAGTTGCCGTGCGGATTTCGCCAGCGGTGGCAGTATTCGTCGCATGAGCACTGCGGGTATGGGGGCATCAGGGGCACGGCGAAAACTCGCCTTCGCGGGTGGTTCCTGGCCGACATCACCGAGCAGCCCGCCAGCCATCAGGGTCCGTATCGGAAGGTGGACAAGGAGGAGCAGAAGCACCCGTGGTGGAAGGTGATGTGCCTGACCGGCGTCGACTACTTCTCCACCCTCGGCTATCAGCCGGGTATCGCGGCACTTGCTGCCGGAGTCCTTTCCCCGATGGCAACGATCGTGCTGGTGGCCCTCACCTTATTCGGCGCGCTTCCGGTCTATCGTCGCGTCGCGCGGGAGAGTCCACACGGCGAAGGCTCGATTGCGATGTTGGCGAAGCTGCTGCCGAAGTGGCGCGGCAAGATCTTCGTCCTGGTGCTGCTCGGTTTTGCCGCGACCGACTTCATCATCACCATGACCTTGTCCGCCGCCGATGGCGCGGCGCACCTCATCGAGAACCCGTTCGCGCCCGATTCTTTTCATGACAAGAACATGATCATCACGCTGATCCCCCCTCGCACTGCTTGCGGCGGTGTTCCTGAAGGGGTTCACGGAAGCGATCGGCATCGCGGTCACGCTGGTTGCGGTGTTCCTTGCGCTGAATCTTGTTGTTGTGATCGTCGGCCTGTACGAGGTGTTCACGGCTGAGCGCCTGATCACCGACTGGACGTCGGCGATGACAACCGAACACGGCAGCATCTGGATGATGATCGGGATCTCGCTGCTCGTGTTCCCGAAACTCGCACTGGGACTGTCCGGTTTCGAGACCGGTGTCGCGGTGATGCCACAAATCGAGGGCGACGCCGATGACACAGAAAAAGAACCGCACGGCCGAATTCGATGCGCTCGAAACCTGCTGCTGACCTCGGCGTTGATCATGAGCAGCTTCCTGATCGCATCCAGTTTCATCACGACGATCCTCATCCCCGAGGACGACTTCAAGGCCGGTGGTCCGGCGAACGGGCGCGCGCTCGCCTACCTCGCGCACGAACATTTGGGCGAGATCTTCGGCACCGTCTACGACGTCAGCACGATCGCGATTCTGTGGTTCGCGGGCGCGTCGGCCATGGCCGGTCTGCTCAATCTGGTGCCGCGCTACCTACCTCGCTTCGGTATGGCGCCGGAATGGGGTCGGGCGGTACGCCCGCTTGTGGTTGTCTTCGCGGTTGTCGCCTTCGGTATCACCTGGTACTTCGATGCCAGCGTCGATGCCCAGGGTGCTGCCTACGCCACTGGCGTACTCGTGCTGATCACCTCGGCAGCTGTTGCCGTGACGTTGTCGGCGGCGCGAAAAGGTGAGTCTCGCAAAGCAATCGGATTCGGTGTCGTTGCTGCGGTGTTCCTGTACACGACCGTGGCGAATATCTTCGAACGCCCCGAGGGCTTGCAGATCGCGATGCTGTTCATCCTGGCGATCGTGGTCACCTCGTTTGCATCGCGGATTCTGCGGTCGTTCGAACTGCGGGCGATCGACGTCCAGTTCGACGACACCGCGTGTCGATTGCTCACCGAGGCAGCGGAATTCGGCCAGATTAGAATCGTCTGCCACGACGCCTACCGTCTGGACATGGAGGAATACCGGCTCAAAGAGGCGCACCAACGCAAGGACAGCCGGATCCCGGGCGCCGAGCCGGTGATCTTCTTCGAAGTCAAAGTGGTCGACGCGTCCGAGTTCAGCGCTCATCTGCACGTTCGCGGGTGTCAGGAGGGGAGAACCGCATTCTTCGGGTCGACGGTGCAGTCATTCCGAATACCGTTGCGGCAGTGCTACTGCAGATCCGCGACGAATGGAAAACGTTGCCACACGTGTACTTCGAGTGGACCGAGGGCAACCCTGTGACGAATCTGTTGAAATTCCTGTTCGTCGGCGAAGGCGAGGTCGCGCCGGTGACGCGCGAGGTTTTGCGCCGTGCCGAGCCCGACGTTGCTCGCCGACCACATGTTCACGTCGACAGCTGACCCAGCACAGCGGTGAGCAACCGCACAGCGCCGTCCTTGTCGAGCGGGTGATTTCCGTTGCCGCACTTGGGAGACTGCACACACGACGGGCAGCCCGCGCCGCATTCGCACGATGCGATGGCGTCGCGCGTGGCAGTCAGCCATACCTCGATCTCGCTGTGGCCGCGATCGGCGAAGCCCGCACCGCCCTGATGGCCGTCGTAGACGAACACAGTCGGTAGTCCTGTGTCCTGGTGCAAAGCGGTGGAGACACCGCCGATATCCCACCGATCGCATGTTGCGACCAACGGCAGCAACCCGATGGCCGCGTGCTCGGCCGCGTGCAGCGAGCCTGGAAAACGGTCCAGCGAGATGCCGGAGCGTTCGAGCAATTCCGGTTTGACCGTGTACATCACAGCTCGGGTGTGGAGCGTGTGCGCGGGCATGTCGAGTTCGATCTGGTCGAGGACCTCGCCCGACAACAGCTTTCGCATATAGCCGACAACCTGATTGGTCACCTCCACCCGAACAAGTGCGACGCGGACCTCGCCGTACTGCTCGTCGGTGAGCACCTCGTCGATGGTGATGTCGGTGACCTCTCGCGCCGATGTCGTCCACTCGGGTTCCTCGGTGTGGACGAGTGCGATTCCGTCGTCGAGATCGAGTTCGTCGACGACGAAGGTCTCACCCTGATGGATGTACACCGCGCCGCGATGCAGGGTCGCGGGTGCTCGTCCGGCATCCGAGGTACCGAGCATGCGGCCCGATTCGCCGTCGACGATGGCAACCTGATCGCCGATACCACCGCGAATGCTCACTGCCGCATGCGGATTGGTCTCACCTGCGACGAACCAGCCGTGGGCGCGCCGTCGGATCAAACCATCCTCGGCGAGTGCGCTCAGCACATCCCATCCCCCGAGCGCGAGCACCTCGTCGTCGGTCAGCGGTAATTCCATTGCGGCGCACAACAACTGCGGACCCAACACGTACGGGTTGGTCGGGTCTGTGACGGTCGCTTCGACCGGTTTGTCGAGCAGCGCCGCCGGATGGTGAACGAGGTAGGTGTCCAGCGGATCGTCACGCGCGACGAGCAACACGAGTGACCCCTGACCGCTGCGCCCCGACCGACCCGCTTGCTGCCAGAACGAGGCGACCGTTCCAGGGAAGCCGGCGACGACGATCGCGTCGAGACCAGCGATATCCACACCGAGTTCGAGCGCGTTGGTCGTCGCCGCTCCGAGCAGTGTCCCGTCGGCCAGGCCGGCTTCGAGTTCGCGCCGATACTCAGGCAGATAGCCCGCCCGATAGGCCGCGACGCGGGAGACGAGGTCGGGATCGATTTCGGCGAGCAACCGTTGGGTTCCGAGCGCGGTGAGTTCCGCGCCGCGGCGTGACCTGACGAAGGTCAGCGTGCGCGCACCCTCGACAAGGAGGTCGGCCATGATCCGGGACGCCTCACCGGCAGCGGACCGCCGGACGGGCGCACCGTTTTCGCCAGTGACCTCTTTCAGCAGCGGCGGCTCCCACAACGCGACCGTCCGCGGCCCGTGCGGTGACCCGTCCTCGGTGACCGCGACGCACGGCGCACCGACCAACCGGGTCGCGGCCGCAGCGGGGTCGGAGGTCGTCGCGCTGGCGAGGACGAAGACGGGATCGGCGCCGTAGCGAGCGGCGATGCGGCGTAGGCGACGAAGAACGAGCGCGACGTTGGAGCCGAACACACCTCGGTAGTGGTGACATTCGTCGACGACGACGTAACGCAGGTTGCGCATGAAGAAGGACCACCGCGGGTGCGCGCGGAGGATTCCGATGTGCAGCATGTCGGGGTTGGTGAACAACCAGCGCGCGTTTTCGCGGGCCCATTGCCGGACTTCGGTCGGGGTGTCGCCGTCGTACGCGATCGGTCGGACGCCGAACAGGGCATCCGTCGACTCGGTGAGTTCGCGAACCGCGCGGAGTTGGTCGGCACCGAGTGCTTTCGTCGGAGCGAGATACAGCGCGGTGGCGAGCGGATCCTGCGCCAGCGTCGTGAGGATCGGTAGTTGGTAGGCGAGCGACTTTCCCGACGCTGTTCCGGTCGAAACGACGACGTTGCGCCCGCTTGCGGCGATCGACGCGGCCTCGACCTGGTGCGTCCACGGCTCGCTGACGCCAGCTTCGCGCAGCGC
This sequence comes from Antrihabitans spumae, assembly GCF_043944905.1. Lineage (NCBI taxonomy): Bacteria > Bacillati > Actinomycetota > Actinomycetes > Mycobacteriales > Nocardiaceae > Antrihabitans > Antrihabitans spumae. Next base: position 147,530 of record NZ_JBIMSN010000106.1, on the reverse strand, counting down.
TTCGATCACCTCACGCGACGCCCACGTCGGCCATTGCGTCGTCGCCGCGGCTCGAGCGGGCAGATCGGCGACGTGGGTGAGGGGGTCGTCGGCAGCGGGTGTTCCGGCCAAGACACGATTCAGCAACTGTCGGCCGTAGCCGAGTTGGGCGCCGTCGGCCACGTTGTCGTCGCCGGACGAGATGGTCACTCTTCGCTCCTCTGCCGAACTGCATTCCGGTTATCGGACGGCAAACAGACCGGCGGTTCATGTTTGCCTCTCATAGCCCCTCACCTGCGCTTTCACAAGATCAACTTTTTTGAATTGTTGCCGAACTCGACTGTCGAACCTAGCGGTCTCGTGGTTGACTGACTTCTGGTCGCAAGCTTCTGTGTTCGTACGCTCTTCGATGTGCAAGCGCTCGCAGGATCTCTAGTTGCGAGCGGTGTGCTTTGTGCTTCCTGAGGGGGTCAGAAGCGCAGCGGTCGGAACGGGCCCGGCGGGCTGTAAGTGCTGTCCGCCGATTCCGGTTAGACAGAAGAGGATCAGCATGGCACAGGGCACTGTGAAATGGTTCAACGCCGAAAAAGGCTTCGGATTCATTGCACCTGAGGACGGCTCAGCAGACGTCTTCGTTCACTACTCCGAGATTCAGGGCAGCGGCTTCCGCACCCTCGAGGAGAATCAGCGCGTCGAGTTCGAGGTCGGTCAGGGCACCAAGGGTCCCCAGGCCACCGGCGTTCGCGCAGTCTGATCGAATTCGTTCACTTCGAACGAGACATCCGCATGGGCTCGGTCAACTAGACGCGTCCAGCTCGTCCCCCGTCACCGTCCGGTGCCGGGGGACGAGTCGGTTCTGGGGCCAAGTGCGACATTGCGCGGATATATAGGACAAACCTTTCTGGGACCAAGTTCCGTGTCGCGATGTCGGCCACGACGATCTGACCTACTCTCGCGGTTGTGGTCCAGCTGTCCTTCTTCTCTGCTGAATCCGTGCCGCCCGCGGTCACGGATCTCAGCGGGCTGCTCGCTGGACCCGGCCAGGTAGTTACAGCGAACGGAAATGCCCGCATCTCGGTAGTCGTCGATGCGCAGTGGCGGGCCAGGGCGGTTGCCGCGCAGATCGAGCAATGCGGTTTGGACGCCGAAATCGGAGTGTCCGAGGAAGGACATCCGCTGGTCAGGACCGCAAGTGTGCCTGCGCTGGCACCGCTGGCCTCCCAGTGGACCCGCGGTGCGATCAAGTCGCCGCCGGGCGGCTGGGTGCCTGGTCCTCGTGAACTGCGGATCTGGGCTCTGGCCGCTGGTCACGGCGAAAACGGTGGCGAACGCTTCGTCCTTGCACTCGACCCCCGCGCGCCCGATACGCATGCGCCGCTCGCACAATCGCTCATTCGTGCAGGTATCGCGCCGACTATGATCGGTACGAGAGGTGCCAATCCGGGCCTGCGTATTGCCGGTCGACGACGACTGACCAGGCTCGCGGAAAACATTGGCGAAGCACCCCCCGACGCCGACCCGAACGTCGGCTGGCCCCCCTTCTGACGGGCCGCAGGTGGAGGAGAACTGCAGGTATTTGCATACTGTGTGCAACTCTGTAACTCGCTGGATGCATATATAACGGGTCGGCAATGGCCTGTGGTGCATGCTCGTGAGCAGCGAAGATCGATGAAAGGTACGGCAGCAGGTGGCAACAAAGGACAAAGGGACGGCCGCGGCATCGCCCGGGGCAGGACAGAACCTGCGTCGCCTCGTCATCGTCGAATCACCGACGAAGGCGCGGAAAATCGCCCCATATCTGGGACGCGGGTACACGGTCGAGGCATCCGTCGGCCATATTCGCGACCTTCCGCGCGGTGCCGCTGACGTGCCGGCCAAGTACAAGGGCGAGTCGTGGGCCCGCCTCGGCGTCGACGTCGATCACGATTTCCAGCCGCTCTACGTCGTCAGCCCGGACAAGAAGTCGAAGGTCACCGAACTCAAGGCCCTGCTCAAGGACGCCGACGAGCTCTATCTCGCAACCGACCCCGACCGCGAAGGCGAAGCGATCGCCTGGCACCTGCTCGAAACGTTGAACCCCAAGGTCCCCGTTCGCCGGATGGTCTTTCACGAGATCACCGAGGCGGCGATCCGTGCGGCAGCAGCTGATACGCGCGAGCTGGACAACGACCTGGTCGATGCCCAGGAGACCCGCCGCATCCTCGATCGTCTGTATGGCTACGAGGTCAGCCCGGTCCTGTGGAAGAAAGTTATGCCGCGCTTGTCGGCCGGTCGCGTGCAGTCGGTTGCGACGCGCGTCATCGTCCAGCGCGAACGCGAGCGGATGGCGTTCCGTTCCGCCGAATACTGGGACATCTCGGCCAAGCTCGACGCCGGCGCGGAAGCGAGTCCGCGGACGTTCGGTGCCCGACTCGCCACCGTCGACGGTTCCAGGGTTGCCAGCGGTCGTGATTTCGGAGCCGACGGCAAACTCAAGACCAGCAGTGTCACCGTTCTCGACGAGTCGCATGCGCGTCGCCTTGCCGAAGCGCTCGCCGGTGTCGACCTCACGGTGTCCTCGGCCGAATCGAAGCCGTACACCCGCAAGCCCTACCCGCCGTTTATGACGTCGACGCTGCAGCAGGAGGCGGGCCGCAAGCTCCGCTACACCTCGGAGCGCACGATGCGGATCGCGCAGCGACTCTACGAAAACGGCTACATCACCTACATGCGTACCGACTCGACGACGCTGTCGGAGTCCGCGATCAATGCCGCGCGCTCGCAGGCCGAGGACCTCTACGGTCCGGAATACGTGCACCCGACGGCCCGGCAGTACACGCGCAAGGTCAAGAACGCGCAGGAAGCACACGAGGCGATCCGCCCCGCCGGTGACGTCTTCGCGACGCCTGGCCAATTGCACTCCTCGCTCGACACCGACGAGTTCAAGCTCTACGAGTTGATCTGGCAGCGGACCGTCGCGTCGCAGATGGCCGATGCCCGTGGCACCACGTTGACGCTGAAGATCGAGGGCGTCGCGGGCACCGGCGAGACGTGTGTGTTCTCGTCGTCCGGCCGCACGATCACCTTCGCAGGCTTCCTCAAGGCCTACGTCGAGAGCGTCGACGAAGAAGCGGGCGGTCAATCCGACGACGCCGAGTCGCGGTTGCCCGTGCTCGTCGAAGGTCAGGAAGTTACTGCCAGCGAGCTCAATCCGGACGGTCACACGACGAACCCGCCCGCGCGCTACACCGAAGCCTCGCTGATCAAGATCCTCGAGGAGATGGGCATCGGCCGTCCATCGACCTACGCCTCCATCATCAAAACGATCCTCGACCGCGGTTACGTCTACAAACGTGGCAGTGCCCTCGTGCCTGCCTGGGTGGCATTTGCTGTAATCGGTTTGTTGGAAGCCCATTTCGGCCGTCTCGTCGATTACGACTTCACGGCCGCAATGGAAGACGACCTCGACCAGATCGCAGGCGGACTCGAACAACGCGGAAACTGGTTGTCCAGCTTTTACTTCGGTGGCGAAAGTGGCGCCGAAGGATCGGTTGCACGGTCGGGCGGTCTGAAAACGATGGTCGGGTCGCGGCTCGAAGAGATCGATGCTCGTGAGGTCAACTCGATCAAGCTGTTCGCCGATGAGGAAGGTCGCGACGTCTTCGTCCGCGTCGGCCGCTTCGGACCGTATCTCGAACGCTCGGTAAAGAATCCGGACGATCCGGACGGCGATCCGATCTCGCAGCGCGCGAATCTTCCCGACGACCTGCCGCCCGACGAGCTGACGGTCGAGTACGCCGAAAAACTTTTCGCGACACCGCAAGAGGGTCGACGCTTGGGTCCCGACCCGGTTACCGGACACGAAATCGTTGCCAAGGAAGGACGATTCGGTCCGTACGTCACCGAGATCCTCCCAGAACCTGCTCCTGTGCAGGAGGATCCGGCCGCGGCGCCTGCGAAGAAGACTGCCAAGAAGACGGCGGCCAAGAAGGCTGCTGCCGTAAAGCCCCGTACCGGTTCACTTCTCAAGTCGATGGATCTCGCGACAGTGACGCTCGAAGACGCCTTGCGGCTGCTGTCGCTGCCCCGCGTCGTCGGTACCGACCCGACGAGCGGTGAGGAGATCACTGCGCAGAACGGTCGGTACGGTCCGTACCTCAAGCGCGGCACCGACTCTCGATCGCTCGAGAACGAAGAGCAGATGTTCACGGTCACTCTCGAAGATGCCGTGAAGATCTATTCCGAGCCCAAACGTCGTGGGCGCCAAGCCTCTGTTGCGCCGCCGCTGCGTGAACTCGGAAACGACTCTGCGACAGACAAACCGATGGTGATCAAGGACGGCCGGTTCGGTCCGTACGTCACCGACGGTGAAACCAATGCGAGCCTGCGCAAGGGCGACGAAGTCGAGTCGATCACCGATGCGCGTGCGTCGGAGCTACTTGCCGATCGTCGTGCTCGCGGACCAGTGACTCGTAAGAAGGCACCCGCCAAGAAGGCTGCCAAGAAGACCGCAACCAAGACAGCAACCAAGACAGCCGCCAAGAAGACCGTTGCGAAGAAGGCAACCGCGAAGAAGACGCCGGCTCGCAAGAGTTGATCCGACAGGAGTTGATCCGACTGAGGTCGGTCGCTGTCGGGGCTCGGCGCTAGGGTTCCTTTCGTGGCGCGAGTATTCGATCGGTTGGTTGGTCAGCAGGCGGTGGAGGCCGAGCTCAGCGCGGCCGCCGTCGCAGCGCGGCGTGGGATCGGTGCGTCGGGATCGGCGATGACACATTCGTGGTTGTTCACGGGTCCTCCCGGTTCGGGTCGGTCGATTGCCGCGCTGTGCTTTGCCGCGGCGTTGCAGTGCACCGACGAGGGCGTTCCCGGGTGCGGCCACTGCCACGCCTGTACGACGACGATGGCAGGCACTCACGGCGACGTGCGTCGCGTCATCCCGGACGGTCTGAGCATCGGCACAGCCGAGATGCGGTCCATCGTGCCGATCGCGTCCCGTAAGCCGAGCACAGGCCGCTGGCAGGTCGTCGTGATCGAGGATGCCGATCGACTCACCGAAGCAGCGGGCAACGTCCTGCTGAAGGTCGTCGAAGAGCCGCCCGCAAAGACTGTCTTTCTGCTGTGTGCGCCGTCTGTCGATCCCGAGGACATCTCGGTGACCCTGCGGTCGCGCTGCCGTCACGTTCACCTCGTGACGCCCGGTGTGGACGCCATCGCGGGCGTTCTGCGTGAGGTCGACGGGCTGGATGCGAAGACTGCGCAGTGGGCTGCCGGTATCAGCGGTGGCCACGTCGGCCGCGCGAGGCGCCTTGCGACCGACGAGCAGGCACGTGACCGTCGTAAGAAGGCATTGGGGCTAGCGGCTGCGGCGTCACGTCCAGCGCGGGCGTACGAGGCAGCTGACGAGCTTGTGAAGGACGCGGAGTCCGAGGCCAAGGCGATGAGCGAGGTTCGCGACGAGCGGGAGACCGAAGAACTGAAGACCGCACTCGGCGCCGGTGGGTCGGGTAAGGGGACCGCGGGCGTGATGCGTGGGTCAGCGGGTGTGTTGAAAGACCTGGAGCGGCGTCAGAAATCGCGGGCAACGAGGACGAGTCGAGACTCCCTCGATCGTGCGCTGATCGATCTGGCTGGGCTGTATCGCGACGCCCTCTCTGTGTCGTTCGGAGCGAACGGGACCTTGACGCACCCCGACATGGCAGACGAAGCAGGCAGACTTGCCGACATGGCGTCGCAGGAAGGTCTGCTGCGGTGCGTCGAGGCAATCCTCGAATGCCGCGAAGCGCTTGCCATCAACGTGAAGCCGAAGTTCGCCGTCGCTGCGATGGTCGCCACACTCGGTGCGGCAGTTCGGTAGCTATCAGTCGTTTGAGCTGGGCGAATGTGGCATTCGTCCCGCATGACGGTACCGGTGGCGCATTGCTCCGGGCTATCGATGGCAGCCCGTTTTCGCGTTGCGGCGAAGAGCAGATAGACTCGCCTGCGCCGCAAGGCACCGCCGCCTTAGCTCAGTCGGTAGAGCATTTCACTCGTAATGAAAAGGTCAAGAGTTCGATTCTCTTAGGCGGCTCCATCCATCCCCACCAGCGGTTATGCGATTCGCATAGCCGCTGTTTCGGTTTAGAACCGCAGGTATGGACCTCGGGCGCATTTCTGCGAGAATCTTGCGATGGTCGACCACGTGGCGCTCCAGCGTGAATCGCTGAACCGCATTCTCGCGGTCGTGCGAGGCCTCGGCGTCGGCGAAAGTCTCGACGTGACCCTCGACCGTATCGTCCGGGCTGTCGTTGACGTGCTGGGCTTTCAGGCCGTTGTTGTGAACGTCCGTGTGCCCGGCGACGAACTGGTGATCAAAACTGGTTTCGGGCCACCCGAGGTACTGGACATGGTGGGCGAAACCATGTCCCACTCGACCTGGTTGGAAGTGCTGTCCAAGTCGGACCGTTGGGGTGATCTCAGGTTCAGCAAGGACTTGGAGGCGCTCGACGTGGAGGGCCCGGTGGCGTATCGCGATCCTGACGTCTCGCACTATCCGACTGTCCCCGCCGGTGTCGGCGAGACGGCCTGGGAGCCGTCGTTCCTGTTGCTAGCGCCGATGTGGGCGGGACCGGACGACCTGCTGGGTGCCCTGAGTGTCGATCTGCCCGTCTCGGGGAGAGTGCCCGATGCGGAGCAATGCGCGATGCTCGAACTCTTCGCGGGTCAAGCAGGCGTGGCGATCGCCGAAGCGGCCCGCACCGGCAGCGCGCACGACGAACAGCTCCAATATCGGGTGGTATTCCTGAATTCGTTGATCGCCACAGCGATGCTGGGGGCCGACTCCCGGATTGTCGAGGTCAACGGCGCGTTCGAAGCCCTTGTCGGGCAAGCTAACTCGGACTTGGCAGGCAAGGCGATAGACGATGTATTCGACGCCGCGGATACACCTTCGGAGGATGGCCAACCCGACGGCTCATCCGATCGTCGAGTGCGTCGACCCGATGGCCGTTCTCGGTGGGCGCGAGTGCGGGTGCGGCGAGTCGAAGGGGCATCCGGTGAGCGGTACGTGTGTACCGCGGAGGATCGCACCGACGCCCACCTCGAACTGGTCGACCTGCGGGCGCGCGCGGAACGAGACGATCTGACCGGCCTCGCCGTGCGCAGCGTCGCATTACTCGACCTGACAGAACGACTGGGGCGCGGCGACACGCCGTCCACCGTGCATGCGTTTATGTACTGCGATCTCGACAGGTTCAAGTCGGTCAACGATGAGTTCGGACATCCGGCAGGTGATCGTGTCCTCACCGAGGTTGCCGATGTTCTCGTCGAGTGCGCTGCCGAGGGGGATCGGGTGTGCCGGCTCGGTGGAGACGAGTTCGCTCTTGTCGTCACACGTGAATCCCTCGACTCCGTCGAGGCGCTGGCTCGTCGTTGCGTGGAGTCGGTCGCAAAGCTCGCCCCCTCGGATTCGGCGGCGCCGCACAATGACGATGGCGTGAGATTGTCGATCGGTGCGTGTGTCTTTTCGCGGGGAGGTGCGACACAGCATTCTGCGGCAGAGATCGTCGCGGCCGCAGACGCGCAGCTGTACAAGGTCAAGCGCAGCGGCGGAAACAGCTGGCGCGCAGTCGAATTGGATTAGGAAAGCCGATCCGCCGATGCAGTGTCGGCACATCTCTATGTAACACTTCGGTTTTGGCCAACGATTACTTGAAGACATTGCAAAACGGGGAGGGTTTCAATGAAAAAATCTATGGTCGCCGCTGCACGGGTCACCGCGACCGCAGTATCGGTTCTTGGCTTCGCTGCAGTTCTCGGTTCGGGAACGGCCCAGGCCGCGCCGCAGGACTGCACCGTCACGCGAGACCTGATCAGCGCGACCGCAGCGTGTCATGAGAACGACTTTCCCGCCGGCAGGGAGTACTCGCTGATCGTCGAATGCTTCGGCCTGGCGCCCATTCCGAACGCTTTTCCGTTCTTGGCCGTTGGTCCCTACCGCGGTTCGTGGAGTGGATCCTTCAGCCCGAACGGTGGCGGCACCGCATCATGCCTCGGTCCCCTGAGTGTCGGGACAACAACCAACGCATACGTAGTGGTGTACCGCGACTGAGCTCTGACATCGGCTCGCTCCGCTCGCTGGCTTCGGGGTCTAAGTCACGCGCGCTTCCCTCCTTCTCTGGTCGCTCCGCTCCCTCCGTGACATTGGCTCGCTCCGCTCGCTGGCTTCGGGGTCATAGTCACGCGCGCTTCCCTCCTCCTCTGGTCGCTACGCTCCCTCCGTCGTCAGTCCAGCTCGCGTGGACCCCTTCGCCCGAACTGCGCACATTGCGTTGGCACTTCGCACGCCCTGCAACAGGTCGCGGGTGTTGCGCAGTGCCGGGACGCGCTGCGCAGTGCGGGAGCGCGTTGCGTAGTTGGGCGGTGTAATCGGTTCGTTCCCAACGAGTGTTAACACTGCACACACCCGTAGTAGCAGGACACCGATTCGTCGGACGGATCCGCAAACTCTGTGTTAGCTTCCCTGAAATCTGCCGCAGCTGGCGGCAGCTTCCTCCGAGGAGTGCCGTATGTCCCGTCGATGGATTGCTATTGCCGGATTGGCTGCGGCGCTGATGGTTCCGGGTTGTTCCGCCGACGAGAAGACGGGCTCACCCGTGGCGGAGTCGAGCAAGACCTCGTCCGCCGCGTCGACGTCATCGGAGGACGAGTCGGCTTCGGACGACGAAGCAGTGACGCCGCTCGACCTGAATGGGTGCGTCGAAGTGACCGACGCCAACCTCGACCTCTTCGTTGCCACTACCAAGGAAGACGCGCAGAAGGCGGCGGATGTGCTCGAGAGCTACGATCCGCCTGCCTCGGCCAAGGCTGCGATCGACCACTTCGTCGAAACCGGTGGCATTCAGTTCGACGACCCGGATTACGACAAGTACAACGACGCCATGGAGAAGTGGATCGATCAGCTCTGCCCGTCCTGAGACAGGTAACCATCCGTGGCGTCGAGAAACCAGCCGTCCACCATTCCTGCCGGCCGACCCGGTTCGATGTAGTACTCCGTCCCGAAGGCACCCGCGAATACCTCGGGCGGCATTGCCATGAACATTCCGATATCGGTGACCTGGCTGGCGTGGGCCTGCATTGCCGCACGTCGGTGACCGATGAAGGCCGACACGTCCACCTGCCAGTGAATGTCGGATTCGGGTGTGCCCATAGGGTTTCCGTCATCCATCGGCCCGTCCGGATCGAATTCGGGCTCTGCACCCGATGCCGTCGCATGGTCGCGCCACGTTCGCATCCGGTCGCGATTGGACGTCGCCTCCAGCATCCGTGGCCTCCGCGCTGCGAGCTCGGCTGCTCGATGGGCGACGTGATGCACCTTGATGTGGTCCGGGTGGCCGTAACCGCCGTGCCAGTCGTAGCCGATCAGAATGTCGGCGTCTTCCTCGTCGAGAATGAGGACCAGTCGTTTGGCAGCTTCGTCGAGATCGACCTGCAGGAAGGACTCGGGCGCGGTGTTCTCCACCCAACCGGTCATGCCCGAATCGACGTAGTCGAGCCAGGCGACACGGTGTGTTCCCGTTGCGGCTGCGGACGCGTCGGCTTCCTTGCGGCGGCGATCTACGAGGGACTCCCCGGGTGCAAGATCGTCCGGGACTTCGCCGTGATCACCGTTGGTGGCGTAGACGACGACCACACGATGACCTTCCTCGGCCGCACGAGCCATCGATCCGGACGTCAGCGAGCTTTCGTCGTCGGGGTGGGCGTGGAGAAAAACCAGAGTCGACACTCGGTCATCTTGCCTGATGGCGGCATCGACGCAGTGCAAAAGCGGTGTCGGTTACGCTCAGCCTGCTCGTTCATCGGAGGGGTGACGACGAAATGCTTGGGGGAATCGTTTGAAGCGGTCAATCAACTTTTTGGCGTCCGCGTCCATATGCTGCGCTGTGGTTATCGTCGTATCCGGCTGCGGGTCAACGGCCGCGCAGGATTCCGGCAAGCCTGCTTCCCCGCGTGACGAGTTGCTCCTGAGTGAGTCGGAGTTCCCGGCGGGGAGCAAAATGCAGCCGATCACCACAGAGCAACTCGAAGATGGAGCAAGCGAGTTCGCCGAGATTCTCGAGCGCGCCGTGACTACGCCGCCGGAGTGTGCGACCGGACAGTTGGGCCTCGCTGCCACGATGAAAGGCTTCTACGAAGATGCCTCGGTTGCTGCGGCTCTCACGGATTCGACGATTTACACGACAACAGTGGCCGATCGCGAGTTCGATCTCGGGAGCCTGTCCGACGCGACTAGCGATAAGTGCGCAGACACCACTCAAAAGTTCGATATCGGTGGCACTGCCGTTGCCGGTGTGACTCGCAACGAGAAGATCGACCTTCCACCCGATCTTCAGGGCGACAACGTGGTTGCGATCCGCAGCAAGACCACGATCACTTTCGGTTCGGACTCACCGCGTGACGAAGTCAGATACCAAGGGTTCGCCGTAGTCCGAGGAATGTCCGTTGGTGTGAGTGTTGCTGACCTCGACGGCGGTTCGCCTGACACCGCTGAATTCGTCGATTTCTTCGCCGCAGCAGTGCGTAAGGTCGAGAACGCGAAATAGCTGGTTCGACGTCAGCTGACAATTACTACCCGGAGGATTTCGATGCGCTCGTTTACTACGAGAACTGTTGTCGGACTGGCTGCAGGAATTCTTCTGCTCAGCGGCTGCGGTGGATCGTCGGAGTCCGATTCGGGTAAACCCAGCACACCTCGGGAAGAAATGCTGCTGAGTGAATCGGAATTTCCAGAGGGAAGCAAAGTGCAGCCGATCACGGCGGCGGACCTGCAGGCCAAGTCCGACGAGCAGGCGAAGCTTCTCGAGACCGCCGAGATCGATCCGGCCGAGTGTATGTCCAGCGAGAAGGATATTGCGGGTGCAACGAAGGACCTGTTGAACGAGGCGTCGGTGATCGCCGCGTTCGCCGAGTCGACGCTGTATTTCGAAGCAATCATCGACCGTGAACAGGATCTCTCCAAGCTGGCTGCTGCCACGACCGATCCGTGCGCGGAAACCACCCAAAAGTTTGTGACCGAGGGTAAGTCGGTCGTCGTCGTCAACAGCAATGAGGAGCTGGAGCTACCCGACGATCTGCAGGGTGACAACGTGCTCGCTTACGGCAGTTCGACGAAAACGTCGATCGGAGAGGGCGAGCCGATCGTGGGCGGCTCGTACCACGGCTTTGCGAACGTCCGCGGTGTCACCGTGCTGGTGAACGCCGTGAACATCAGCGAGGGGACGCCGGATGCACAGGCGTTCATCGACCTGTTCGCGGCTGCGGTTCGCAAGGTCGAGGACGCGAAGTAGTCGCCCGACTACCTCAGAGAAACGCATGCCCCTCGCCGCGGTAGGTGGGGACCTCGTCGACGATCGCATCGCCGGAAATGAGGTACACGCTGTCGAAGCGCTCGAACAGTTCGCCGGCTTTCGCGTGCCGCATCCATACCTTGTCGCCGATCTTCAGTCGATCGGCCGCCTCGCCCAATAGTGGGGTCTGGGCTTCTCCTGCTCCTTCTCGTGCGTCGAGTCGCAGTCCGACGGGGTATTCGGGTTGCGGCAAACGGTCGGGGCCGGTCGCTCCGGAGGCGATGTAGCCGCCACCGAGCGCAGTGACGACACCCTTTCCTGGTCGTCGCACGATCGGCAACGCGTAAAACGCGGCGGGGGTTGGATGGAACCCGGCGTAGGTGTCGAAGAGGCGCGGCGCATAGAGCCCCGATCCGGCTGCGACCTCGGTGACGCCAGGTTCAGCCGACGACGTTTCCAGGCTTCCGGTTCCGCCCGCATTCACAAATTCCAGCGGCGTCAACGCGCGGACGCGTTCGACGGTTTCGGTTCGGCGAGTGGCCAATTCGCGCGCAGACAGCTGTTGCATGCCTCGAATCAGCAGATTGGTGAGCGGCGCGCCTGCGACGTTGTTGCCGACCCCGGCGATCTGACCTTCGTAGCCCATCAGTCCGACGAGTCGCAGACCCGGCCGACTCAGAACTTCCTCGGCAAGGGCGACCACGTCGGCAGGAGAATGCAACGGTGATCGGCGAGGCCCAAGTTTGATCCGCCCGCCGAGCAGCCACAGGCCTGCGTCCAGTTCGAGGCACACCCGCACAGGTTTCGCGGCGTTGGCACCCGCTGCTTCGATGAGGTGGAGATGCTCGACGCTGTCGACCATCACGGTGATCCGACCGCTCGCGCCGACCAACGACGCGAGTGCAGCCCGATTTGTGGACGGGTACGCGACGACGATGTCCTCGAAGCCTTCTTTTGCCAACCACAGCGCTTCGGGGAGCGTCAATGCGAGGACGCCCTGGAATTCGGGTGAGCTGTCCAACGCGCGTTGTACGAGTTTCCGCACACGTATCGACTTGCTCGCTACGCGGATGGGAGTGTCACCTGCGCGGCGAACGAGGTCGGCAGCGTTGGTATCGAAAGCGTCGAGGTCGACGACTGCAAAGGGTCCGTCGAGGTCTGCGCACGCGCGTTCCAGCCGGTCGTATTGGGTGCTGAAGGCGGTAATTGCGCGCGTCATGGTTCCAGTGTCAGTGGTATCACCCTCGGAGTGAAACAGGCATGTCGAACTCGTTCACAACGGTGCGTTGTAGGAGTCGAAAGATCCGCGCACACTGTTGCGTTACGTCGCGTTACAATCGATCATGGCCTCCTTGCCGCCGATCACGTGGACAGACGAGAGGGAGGAGCACATAGCGCGCCACAATGTAATGCCGACCGAGGTCGAACAAGTGCTATTCAGCCGACCGAGATGGATACGACAAGGCGAGAACGACTCCGTCCTCGTATATGGGCGGACCGATGCGGGACGCTACCTCTTGGTGGTGACCGCACAAGCCGACGACGGCGGAACCTTGATTGTTACCGCACGCGACATGACGAACACCGAGAACAAGACCTTCCGCAGGAAAGGCAACTGACAATGAACCCCAAAGAACTCGAAGCACTGCGAAATTATTACGACAACAACGACACCACCAAGGAACTCGAACTCGCCGAACTCGACACGACTGTCGATTCGAATCCAATGATCGGCATCACAGTGCGGCTTCCCGCCAACGTTCTGAACGCCGCGCGTGCCAGGGCTGCAGGGGAGAACCGGAAGGTAACGGCGCTGCTGCGCGAGTGGATCGAGCAGGCAACCGTTGGTCCGGTGGGTCCCAACGTAAACAATGTTGTGCACGGCGATTTCTCGAGGCAACGCAGACGATCGCGTACCTTTTCGTCTCGGACAGCGGGGATGTGACTGAATGACCGGCCCAACCTCAGCCAACTTCCCGGGTTCGCCGGATGTACCAGCCGCATTGAGTTACGACCCCGTTCTCGCGGAGCTCGTTCAAGTAGTGAACTCGCTTCGGACCTCGGAGGTTGGCGTCACCCTGGAGGTTCGAGGACTAGTCGTTTCCGGTGTGCTGATCTCCGCGGAGCAGTTCTTCCATTTACAGATCAAAGCACTGGAAGACCCCGCGGTGGGCGCTGCCGCGAACGCCCTAGCGCCGTTCTTCCAGCCGTGGCTAGAGGCGAATCGGGCCGACGCAGCTCACTACGAGGAGGACGAGTCCTTCGACTTGCCTGATCCGGTACACGTCCATATGCGTCAAGCTTCGCTCTTGAATTCGGGAGCGCATTCGCTGACGATTCCGCTGTGGCGCGGCCGACTGGCTGAAGTCAGTGGCTGGTCCATCGGCAGCTTCGGCATGGTGCCACCACTCGACGATCAATAGACTGACCTTGCTTTTCGCGGGACCCGGCTTCACGAAAAGCGTTCAGACGCTCGTTAATGTGAAAGGCCTTGCGGCCTTTAGTCGTGGCTGCCTCGGTCAAATCATGTCTTTCTTCGTCAGCCACCGCATTGTCGGCCAACCGCAGAACACCGGCAGCCAGCAGGTGAGCACCCGATACAGCAGCACCGACGGCACCGCGATCGTGGCAGGAAGTCCGAACGCTGCCAGTCCACCGATCAGGGCGGCTTCGACTGCGCCGACACCACCCGGGGTGGGCGCCGCCGACGCGAGAGTGCCGCCGATCATGGTTACGACGGTGACGGTCACGAACGTCGTGCCGCCACCGAACGCCTCGATGCTCGCCCACAGCACCAGCGCGGCACCGAGAGTCTTTGCGCCGCAACCGAGAAAGATCACGGCGAAACGCTTGGGGTCGCGGACCAATTCGACCAGCTCGCCGAACACCTCTTTGACCTGTGGGCGTACCGAATAGCGGAGCCATCGACGAAGTTTGGGGACGAACATAAACGTCCCAACCACCCCTAGGGCGGCGCCGCAGATCAGAAAGATCACGGTCGGGTCGGGAACGAAATGCCCGAGGTCCGCCGATGTCCCGGCCGCGACGCTGAAGAAGATCAGCAGTCCGACATGGGTGATTACCTGAACCGACTGTTGAAGTGCCACAGCGGCAGTCGCGCGAACAGCGCCAAGTCCGCCCTTCTGCAGGAAGCGAACGCTCAGTGCGAGTCCGCCCACGCCGGCGGGGGTCGTTGTGGCCGCAAAGGTGTTGGCCACCTGCATGATCACGAGATTCCGGTACTTGACCAGCCCGGACGCGCAGGCCCAGAGTGCGGCCGCAGCACCGAGGTACGTCATTGCCGAGACTCCGAGGCCGAGGAGCGCCCACAGCCAGTTGGCGGTTTTGAGCTGGCTGAAGAACGTCGGTACCGAACTTATGAACGGGTACGCGACGTAGACAAGTCCGATCAGCAGTACCAACTGGATGATCTGATTGCGGCTGAACCTGGTGACCTGTTCGGTCTTGATTTCGTCGGTGCCGGTCTGTACGACGACCTCGTCGCGGAGTGCGGTCAGCGCAGTACCGGCCTCTGGCACCGAGTTTCGAATACGAGATGGCATGGCGGCTTTGGTCAGCCGCCGTGATGCTGTCAGAACCGCTTTCGAGCCGAACGTATCGATCGCTGTTCGCACAGCGCGCTCGGCGCCACACAATGCTGACGTCGAAAGCAGTAGCTGCGCGATGTCGGACTGCAGTTGTGCCTGCGACGCGCCGAGTTCGGATACCGCGAAACCTCCGAAAAGTACTGTGCCGTCTTCGATCCGAAGGCTGGAGAGTTGTAGGTCACCGTGTGCGATCTGGTTGGCGTGCAGCGTGGCAAGCGATTGCCAGATGTTGTCGGTGAGCTCGTCGTCCGAATCGCCCGTGATCGCCCTTCCCTGTAAAGGGCTCTGCGCGTACAGCTCCCAGCCACGTCCGAGCGTGGCAATGGCAACAGGCTTGCTACTTGCAAGTCCGAGATCGCCGATCGCGATCCCCATCAAAGCCCTGTGCTCAACCGCCCTGTGCAGCGACGTGTGTATGGGTGCGCTTTCGCTTTTACGAAAAGTAAGCCAGCGCCAGAACTGTCGCAGTGCGCCACCGCTGCGCTGATTCTGTCCGTACAGGTCGACGATCAGATTGTCGTGTGGCACCTCCCGTGCGGCCGACAACACAAGCGGACCAGGTCCGGCCGGCCTCAGCACTGTGAATCCGGTTACGACATAACCACGTTGGGCGAGCAGACGAACCGCCTGCGCGAGAGGGACCTCCAAGGCGGGGGTCCCGACGACCAGAACGATCATCGCGCCGACGAACCAACCGACCGACAAACCGAGCATCGACCTGGCAGGCACAACGGTGCTGACCACGAGGTGGATCGGTACGAACGCAAACAGCAGTACCCACCACCAGCGCCGCCATCGGGCGGGCAGCCACGGGCTGGACACTGTGAGCACGGCGGCGAGCATGCCGATCCACCGGGAGTCGTCGAGGAATTGACCGAGGAAGGTATCGAGTCGCTCGGGAACGCCGAGATTTACGTCCGGGAGGGACAATCCGGAGTCTGTGATCGAAAGAGCAAGTCCCGCCACGATTGCGGCAGTCGCGTAGCCGGCGAGAAGTTTCCACTGTCTGCTCGCGATCAAGCCGATGAGGATTGCAAACGGTAGGGCGAGGATTGCGATGCCGTACGAGATGTAAACCAGGTTGGACTGGTCGGGCGAGAGCACTCCGACGATGTTCGAGACCGACGTCTCGAGCGCATCCCACTGATTGCGGGTGATCAGCGAACCCGCAACGACGGTGACGAGGAACAGCGCCGACAGCGCTACCCGGACGATATCGCTCGTCCGCCGGATCAATGGCTGCAGCAGGCTCCCCGCAACCGTGATCTCCCGCCCGTCCACTCGCATGACGGTCAACCTATCGCGGGTAGCCCGGCAATCAGCCGAGGTCGTCGATTCACGCTGTCTGCGTGGTTGCCGAGCGAACTCTGCGCAGCCGTGTCATTGTGGCAGCAACACAATTGCTGTACCAGGTCCCTTGTTGCGCGTGTAATTGCTTATAGAACGGTCGGGTTATTTCGGGAGGGTGAGAATGGCGGATCAAAACTGGGTCGAGCTGTCGGCCGCGCTCGAAGTGCTGAAACGGCAGTTGATCGAGTCGGAAGCGAGGAATCGGGACGAGCAGGTGTCCTTCTCCTACGGCAAGTTGGAAGTCGAGTTGGCTCTGCAACTGCGCAGTAGCGACTCGGCTCCCGACGGTCTGGAGTTCGGTCTCACGACGGTGGTCGACGACGCCACTGTCGCCGCAGCGCCGACCCATCGAATCTCGCTACAACTGCAGCTTCGAGACAACGGACTGCCATTGAAAGGCGCACGACACCGCCGCGCATGATGCAGCAGGTGTAATGGACGCCGAAATGGACTCTCACCCGGCCTTTTCGAGCTCGATCCGGTTACGCTAGGGCGCCCTCGTACTTCGATCAGGAGCGTTGCAGTGTCCTACCCCCAGAACCCAGATCCCAACAAGCCGCCGCAGTACGGGCAGCAGCCGCCCCAGTACGGTCAGCAGCCGAGTTACGGCCAGCAGCCGCCGCAGTACGGACAACCTCAGTACGGACAACCGCAGCAGCCTCAGTACGGTCAGCAGCCCCCGCAATACGGACAACCTCAGTACGGGCAACCGCAGTACGCCGGTGGCTTCGGCGCACCGGGTGGCCAATACCCGGGCGCAGGAAACTACGCATCGTGGGGATCTCGTGTCGGTGCATATTTGCTGGACGGCCTGGTTGCCCTTCCTGGCACGATCATTCTGTTTATCGGCTACTTCCTCATCATCGGAACACTGGTCAATTCGGAGACCTCGACCGATCGATATGGCAACACCACTTTCGACGATGTGAACGAGGGCAGCATCGTCACGGGCGTGATTGTCATGATTCTCGGGTTCCTCGTTGGCATAGCCATCATGGTCTGGAACCTCGGCTTCAGGCAGGGCAAGACCGGCCAGTCCCTCGGCAAGAAGTGGCTGAACATCAAGGTCGTCAACGAGGCAAGCGGCCAGCCACTCGGCGTCGGCGGCGCGATCCTGCGCTGGATCCTGCTCGCCGTTCTCGGCGGCCTGTGCTTCCTCGACTTCCTGTGGCCACTGTGGGATCAGAAGAAGCAGACCTGGCACGACATGATCATCAAGTCGGTCGTTCTCAAGACTCAGTAGGCTCGACCGTGTGAAGACCCCAGCTATCAGCGTCGGCAAGCCTGCCCGATCGCGAGCGTTGCTGACGCCCGCGATCGTGGCAGGCGTCGGGGTCGGTGCCGTCGCGTTGCTCCATTTTCGCGATCCGCACGTGCAGAACTCGTACGGGATCTGCCCGTTCCACTACCTGACCGGATTATGGTGTCCCGGATGTGGCGGGATGCGAGCCGTCAACGATCTGACCAACGGTGATCTGCTCGGATCGTTGTCCAGCAATGTGATTGCCTTGCCGCTGCTTGCGGTGCTCGTCGGTGCCTGGGTGCTGTGGGTGCGCCGGAGGTTGCGAGGCGACTCGAGTCGAATGATCGTGCTGCACAAGCCCGCAACGATCGCGGTGATAGTTTTCCTCATCGTATTCACCGTGTTTCGAAATACGCCGTGGGGCCACTGGCTCGCACCGGCCTGACGCGACGAGTACCTATGCTTCTCGAAATCGTGTCGATCATCGTCCTCGTCGGCGCCCTTGTCGCGCTGATACCGGTTGCCCGGCAGGTATTTCGGAAGGGCGACGACGAATGACCGATTCGCTCAAAGAACGGGTGCGAGCAAAGCTGCGCCGCCAGATCGCCGAGGACGGTGGCGACGCGGCCGACAATGCCGAAGGCGACGACCCCCGATTGATCGTGTTGGAAAACGATCTCGCTGTCCTCGACGAGGTAGCCGACGACGACCCCATCATCGAGGAACTGGCAACCAAGTACTGGGTTCCGTAACCCGCTTACCGCGGTGGCAGTTCGGGCAACACCTTCTCACCGAGCCACTGGTCCCAGAGTGGATGCAGTGGAATGTGGGTGAAATGAGCAGCTAGATCGGTGAATTCGTCTGTGCTGACCCACGAGTGGCGATGCCGAGTAGTCCAGGTGCGCAGCAGCTCGAAGAAGCGTTCGTCACGTAGTTCGGCGCGCAACGCATGCAGAGTCAGGGCGCCCCGCTTGTAGACGCGGTCGTCGAACATCAATTCTGGACCCGGATCGCCGATCGTGATGTCCTGGGGCAGCCGAGAAAGGTTGTGCCGCGCGGCCTTTGCCAACTGCTCGGCAGTCGGTCCGCCGGATTCTTCCGACCACAGCCACTCGGCGTACGTCGCGAAACCTTCGTGGAGCCAGATGTCTTTCCACACCTTGATCGTCAAACTGTTGCCGAACCATTGGTGCGCGAGCTCGTGCGCGACCAACCGCTCGGCGCCGCGCCTGCCATCGCAGTGGTTGGACCCGAATGTCGAGATGCCTTGCGCTTCGATCGGGATCTCGAGTTTGTCGTCGGTGACGACGACGGTGTAGTCGTTGAACGGGTACGGACCGAACATCCGCTCGAAGGCCGACATCATCAACGGTTGACGACCGAAATCGTGGTCGAAGGCGTTTCTCAGATGCGTCGGAATAACTGCGTTCATGGGCACCGGCTTCTGCCCGACGCGACGGCGTTCGTAGCGTCCGATCTGAATCGTCGCGAGGTAGCTCGCCATGGGTTCGGTCTGCTCGTACACCCATGTCGTCTGGCTGGCCTTGGTCTGCTTACGCAGCAGTGTGCCGTTCGCCAACGCGTAGAACGGTGAATCCGTCGTGATCGAAATCCGGTAGCTCGCTTTGGAACTCGGGTGATCGTCGCAGGGGAACCAGGAAGCCGCACCGTTCGGTTGGCTTGCCACGATCGCGCCTTCGGTGAGTTCCTCCCAGCCGACCGTGCCCCACAGCCCGCGGATCGGTTTCGGGGTGCCGCCGTAGTGCACGACGATCGACAACACACCGCCTGCCGGAATTCGATCCTGCGGCGTGATGATCAGCTTGCCGCGCTGATGCTGGTGTTTCGCACCTTTGCCACCGTTGACGAAGACCTTCGACACCGAAAGGCTCTGGGACAGATCGAGTGTGAACTTCGTCCTGACGTCGGTGGTGACCGCCGTTATCGCGGCCTTGCCCATAAGCCTGTTGCTCGCGACTCTGTAGTGCAGTTCGAGTTCGTAGCGAGAAACCCGGAAACCGCGGTTTCCGTTCTGTGGGATATAGGGGTCGATCGGCTCTTCGTAGAACTTCGTCATCGACCATCACCCCGTTCGGTCGGTTCGGTTGCAGGCGAATCATTCCATGGTGCAATCGGATTGCCCTGCCAGCGGGTCGAGGGTGGCACCGTGTCGCCGCGCATGACAAGTGACGCCGGACCGACGGTTGCGCCGTCGCCGATACCTGCGGCCGGCAGAGCGACGCAGTGCGGACCGAGGGTCGCGCCCGCTCCGATCGTCACCGTGTCCATAGCCATGATCCGATCATGAAAAAGGTGAGTCTGCACGACACACCCCCGCTCCACAGTTGCGCCGTCACCGAGCGTCACGAGATCAGCCTCAGGGAGCCAATAGGTTTCGCACCACACGCCGCGTCCGATCTTCGCGCCGAGTGCGCGAAGCCACACATTGAGAACTGGAGTACCCGTTGCGGCGCGGGCAAACCACGGTGCTGCGACCGTCTCGACGAATGCGTCGGACACCTCGTTTCGCCAGACGAAAGAACTCCACAGCGGATGCTCGACGTTGGAGATTCGGCCGACCACGAGCCATTTCGCGATCACGGCACAGGTTCCCGCTATCGCTCCCGCGACGAGTAGCACGATGCCGCTGACCAGGGCGGCAACCCAGTAGTCTGCGGCCGCGGCGATAGCCGCAAGGGTGAAAAGCACACCGAGTCCGATCCCGAACGTGACGACCATCGGGATAAGGCGGCAGGTCTCCACAGCCGCACGCGCCAGTTTGAGTTTGCGTGGCGGATCGAAGGTGCGCTCGGAATCGTCGGCCTCGTTGGTTGCGCGGCGCAGTCGCACAGGAGGACTACCCAGCCACGACGACCCAGCTTTCGCCTTCGACGGCGCAGCCGACAGCACCGCGACGAGGCCGTTCTTCGGAACTCGTCGGCCTGGCGCGGTCATGCCGGAGTTGCCGAGGAACGCGCGCTTGCCGACCTTCGCTTCCGCGATGTGCAGCCAGCCGCCGCCGAGTTCGTAGCTTGCGATCATCGTGTCGTCGGCGAGGAAAGCGCCGTCGGCAACGGTCGTGAATTTCGGCAGCAGCAGGACGGTCGACGCTTCGACGCCGTCGCCGATGTTCGCGCCGAGCAACCGCAGCCAGCCGGGGGTCAGCAGGCTCGCGTACAGCGGAAACAGGAAGGTCCGCGCGGAGTCCATCAGTCGTTCGGTGGCCCAGACCTGCCAGCCGACGCGGCTGCGAACGGGATAGTGGCCCTCTGTCAGTCCGATGCCGAGCAGTCGGACCGCGATCAACGTCGTGAGCGCGAAGACGACCATGCTCAGAATGGTCGCGAGGGGAAGCATGACAAACGATTGCGCGGCCGCCGATGCGAGCGTGTCCGCGTCCGAGATCCACCAGCCGATCAGAGCGACACCCGCTGCGAGACCGAAGATCGGCATGCCCGCAAGAGCGAACGAGGTGATCGCAAAAACGATGACCCAATGTGGTGCGCGAGGTGGGGTCTGATCGGGCCACGCGTGCCCTGCCTTGCCGACCTTCACCGCGGGCGAGCCGGCCCATTCCTGCTCGGCCTTTACCTTGCCGATGACGGCCGACCCCGCAGCGACCTCGGCGTTGCGGCCGATCCTGGTACCGGGGAGCAGAGTCGATCGCGCACCGACCACCGCGCCGGGACCGATGCTGACGGAACCGATGTGGACGACATCGCCGTCGATCCAGTGCCCCGAGAGGTCCACTTCGGGTTCGACCGAGCAACCGTCGCCGAGTTCGAGCATGCCCGTCACCGGCGGCAAGGTGTGCAGGTCGACCCCGCGTCCGATCTTCGCGCCGAGTGCGCGGGCATAGGGGACCATCCAGGGTGCGCCCGAGAGGTTCTCGGCACCGCTCGCCTCAGACAACCGCTGGGTGATCCACAGTCGCAGGTGCACGCTGCCACCGCGTGGGTAGGTACCCGGCTGCACGTTTCGGAGCAGTAGCCGTGCACCGACGACGCAGATGGCCATCCGCCCGATCGGGGTTATGAAGAGCACGAAGCCGAGCGCGACCCACCACCACGAAAGGGTTGGAAGTACCGGGTTGATGTGGGAAAACACGTTGGCCACGATGGCGAGCCAGGTGACCCACTGCAGGCCGGTGAGTGTGGTGAGCGGGACCGTGCAAGCGACCTGCAGCAGTTGCGAGCGCCGCGGCGTCGGTCGCACGGTTCGTGGTTCCGTCGCGACGGTCGGTGCGAACTCGTCGAGCATGTCGGCAAGGGATCCGAGCCGAGGATGATCGTAGAGTTCGGCGACCGTCACCTTGGGGAAGCGCTCTCGCAGGGCTGTGACGAGTTGCGCCGCTGCCAGCGATCCGCCACCGACGTCGAAGAAGTCGTCGTCCGGGCCGGTGATGTCGGCGCCGAGGATCGAGTACCAGAGTCCGGCGACCCATTCCGACGTTCCGGTCAGTCCATGGTCGGCTGCATCGGGACCCGAACCTGGGATCGGCCACGGCAGGGCTGCGCGATCCACCTTGCCGGAGGTCCGGGTCGGTAGCTCGTCGAGCAACGCAAGACGAGGCACGAGAGCAGCAGGCAGTTGCACGGCGAGACGCTCGCGCGCCGCCTTCATGTCGAAGTCACCGTCGGCGCTGGCGACGTAGCCGACCAGAATCTGGTGCCCCGCACCGGTCGTGCGGACGGCGGCCGCGCCACCCGCGACGCCGGGCAGGTTCTGTAGAGCGGCGTCGACCTCGCCGAGTTCGATACGGCGTCCGCCCAGTTTGACCTGGTCGTCGGCACGGCCCTGGAACATCAATCCAGTCTGTTCCAGACGGACCAGATCGCCACTGCGATAGGCGCGTTGCCAGCCCAAAGTTGGCATGGGAGCATACTTTTCGGCGTCCTTCTCGGCGTCGAGGTACCGGGCGAGACCGACGCCGCCGATGACAAGTTCACCGATCTCGCCGTCGGCGACCGGGTGGTCGTGCTTGTCGACGACGGCGAGATCCCACCCGTCGAGCGGCAGACCGATGCTGACGGGCTCACCGGCAACGCACTTCGCGGCGCACGCGACGACGGTGGCCTCGGTGGGTCCGTAGGTGTTCCACACTTCACGACCGTCCACGGCAAGACGTTCGACAAGATCCGGTGGGCATGCTTCACCGCCGAAGATCAACAGCCGCACCGCTTCCAGTGCCTCGGCCGGCCACAGGGCGGCGAGCGTCGGCACCGTGGACACGATGCTGACATCGTGCGAAACAAGCCATGGTCCGAGGTCGACGCCGCTTCGGACGAGCGCGCGCGGCGCCGGAACCAGGCAGGCTCCGTAGCGCCACGCCAACCACATTTCTTCACAGGACGCGTCGAATGCGACGGAGAGTCCCGCCAGCACCCGATCGCCGGGGCCGATCGGCGCCTCCTGCAGGAACAGCCGGGCCTCGGCGTCGACGAATGCTGCAGCGTTGCGATGGCTGACAGCAACACCCTTGGGTGTGCCCGTCGATCCCGATGTGAAGATGACCCAGGCGTCGTCGTCCGGCGTCGGACGTCGTTTCGTTCTGTTCGGGTCGCTCTCGCGCTGTGTCAACTCCTCGGGCGAGAGCTTCGACTCGATTCCGTGTTCGGTGATGATCGCCGTCACCTCGGCTTCGCCAAAAACTAACTCGGCTCGCTCTTCGGGGTCGTCGGCGTCGACGGGAACGTAGGCGGCACCGACCGAGAGGATCGACAGGATCGCGGCGTACAGGGAGTAGGACCCCGACGGCATCCTGACGCCGACCCGGTCGCCTGCCCGAACGCCCGCGCTGTCGAGCCAGTGCGCTCCTTCGTGGATCGCCTCGAGCAATTCGGTGTAGGAGAGACTCGCCGAACCGTCGTCGATGGCTGGCGCGTCGGGAAATTCGGTGGCGGTGGCGGTCACGACGTCGACGAGGGTGCGCTCGTCCGCAGCGAGCGAGGAACGCAAGTACGCACTCGGCACCCGTGCCAGGAGCGCAGCATCCTGCGGCTCCGGCTGCTTCGGGTCAGCATCGCGAGACTGGAGAGACAACCGGCCTACCTTCGTATCGAGCGAACCCGCGTATCGGGTCCACGCGCAGACTCGTTATCCCACGGTTGTCTTTCCAACAGGTGAACGGCGCGCGATCTCGACACGGTGTCGAATGTCCGGTCTCAGGCTAACGCCAGGCCAAGCGGTTCGCTGCCCTGCGAAGGAAGATCGCGGCCGTGTCCTGTGTTGTGCCACACAGTGGTTTTGTGGGAGTGGTGTTGTGGGAGTCGAGGAAGGAGCTTCAGATGGCGGTCGAGGTACCGGAAAACGTGACGGGCCGGCTGAACACCGAAACCGTCATCTGGTTGACGACGGTCGGCAAGACGGGCACACCCGCCCCGACCCCTGTGTGGTTTCTGTGGTCGGGAAGGGAGTTTCTCGTCTTCAGCCAGCCGGAAGTCGGGAAGCTCGCGAACATCGGTCGCGGTCCGGCGGTGGCGCTCAATTTCAACAGCAGCGCCAAAGGCGGCGCGGTGTCGGTGTTCACCGGTATCGCCCGGGTCGACGACGCCGGACCGACCGACGACGAATGGCAGCGCTACGTCGCGAAATACGCCGACGACATCGTCGGGCTTGACTACACGCCCGAGAGGTTTCTCGCCGACTACTCGGTGCTCGTTCGGATCGAGCCGGACAAGCTGCGCGGTTGGTAATCGTCGATCCGTGAACATCCTGGCTGCGGCGTCGGGGCGGGAGTAGCGTGGCGTCGTGTCCGGATCGGATTCCTACGTCGTCGGCGGGTATCAAACCGACTACGCGCGGAACTGGCATCGAAGCGGCCTCGGCTACGACGCATTGTTCGCCGAGACGATCACGCGTGCGTTGACCGCCGCGGCAGTCGACGTCGATGAGATCGAGGTCGTCCACGTCGGAAACGCCTTCGGTCAGTTGTTCACCGGGCAGGGCCACCTCGGTGCGATGCCGGCGACAGTGCTGCCCGAACTATGGAACGTACCGTCCTCGCGCCACGAAGGTGCCTGTGCGTCAGGCAGTTTGGCTGTTCTCGGTGCGATGGCAGACCTCGAATCCGGCCGCTACGACTGTGCCTTGGTCGTCGGTGCCGAACTGGAGAAGACAGTGCCCGGCGAGGTCGGGGCGAAGCATATGGGTGCCGCCGCCTGGGTCGGTCACGAGGCGCAGGACACGAACTTCGTGTGGCCACGGATGTTCGCCCTGTTGGCCGACGAGTACGACCGCCGCTACGGACTCGACGAGACCTATCTGCGCGCTATCAGCGAGCTCAATATCGGCAACGCGAGCGCCAATCCGTGCGCGCAGACCAGGGATTGGGAGTTCGGTCCTGCCAGCTTCGGTACCGACGACGCCGCAAACCCCGTCGTCGACGGGCGGCTGCGGCGCCAGGACTGCAGCCAACTGACCGACGGCGCTGCGGCAGTTGTGCTCGTGTCGAATCGATTCCGACGAACGCCCGATCGCGCACGGATCGCCGGGTGGGGGCACCGGACCGTCGGTCTACCGCTCGATCAGAAACTGCAACGCAGCGCCGACGACGTCTACGTCCTGCCGCACGTCAGGCAGACCTTCCTGGATGCGCTCGGGCGTGCGGCGCGCGGGTCGGTGGACGACGTCGACGGCGTCGAGGTGCACGACTGTTTCTCGATGTCGGAGTACCTGGCGATCGACCATCTCGGCATCACACCGCCTGGGGAAAGTTGGAAGGCCGTCGAAGCCGGTGTGTTGGCACGCGACGGTCGGTTGCCGGTGAATCCGAGCGGTGGATTGATCGGTGGCGGCCATCCTGTCGGCGCGACCGGCGTCCGGATGTTGCTCGACGCCTACAAGCAGGTCACCGATCAGGCGGGGGACTGCCAGGTCGACGGCGCGCGGACGTTCGGGACTTTGAACATCGGCGGCAGCACAACGACCGTTGTCAGCTTTGTCGTCGAGACCGATGCGAGTACACAGAAGTCAGGGGCGTTGTGACAAATATCGAGCTGGTCGGCAGGGTACTGAGTTCGTTGCCAGCCGACGACGATCACCCGTACCGAACCGGAGCCTGGGCGCCGCAGGTCACCGAATGGGATGCGCCCGATCTCGAGTTGGTCGAAGGTGCGATACCCACCGATCTCGACGGCATCTACCTGCGCAACACCGAGAACCCCGTGGCCCCGTCAATCGGCCGATACCATCCATTCGACGGTGACGCGATGGTGCACGTCGTCGGCTTTCATGACGGAAAAGCATTCTACCGCAACAGATTCGTGCGCACCGAGGGTCTGCTGGCCGAGCAGGAGGCCGGACATGCGTTGTGGGCGGGCATATCCGAGCGACCGTCCAAGGCGATTCGTGAAGACGGCTGGGGCGCCCGCGGGCGGATGAAGGATTCGTCGAGCACCGACGTCGTTGTCCATGCGGGTGTTGCGATCACAAGCTTCTATCAGTGCGGTGACATGTACCGGCTCGATCCACTGACCCTCGACGATCTTGGCAAATCGACGTGGCACGGGCAGTTCCCCAGTGACATAGGGGTTTCCGCACACCCGAAGGTCGACGAACGCACCGGCGAGATGCTGTTCTTCAACTACGGCACCGACGCGCCCTACATGCACTACGGCGTTGTCGACGCAGACGATCGTTTGGTCCACTACGTCGACATCGAACTGCCGGGTCCGCGTCTGCCGCACGACATGGCCTACACCGAGAACTACGCGATTCTCAACGATCTGCCGTTGTTCTGGGACCCCGACATCTTGAAGAAGGGCGGTCACGCGTCGAGGTTTCGGCCGGACCTACCCACCCGGCTCGGAGTCATTCCGAGGCGCGGACAGTCGAGTGAAATCCGTTGGTTCGAAGCGGATCCCACGTATGTGCTGCACTGGTCCAACGCTTACGAGGACGGCGACGAGATAGTGTTGGAGGGCTACTTCCAGGACAATCCCGAGCCGTCGGTGCCGCCCGAATCGAGCTACTACCAACGTCTTTCGAGGTTCCTGTCGTTGGACGGTATGCAGACGAGGTTGCATCGATGGCGCTTGAACATGCGGACCGGCGCGACGACCGAAGAGCGGCTGAGCGAATCGTTGAGTGAGTTCCCGATGCTGAACCCCGACTACATCGGTCGGCCGCATCGCTACACCTATGCCACGACCGGCGTTCCGGGGTTCTTCCTGTTCGACGGGCTGCTCAAACACGACGGCACGACGGGAAATGAGGAGCACTACTCGTTCGGAGACGGCGTCTTCGGCAGTGAAACCGCGATGGCGCCCCGAATCGGGTCCACGGCTGAGGATGACGGCTACTTGATCACGCTCACTACCGACGTCGGCAACGATCGTTCCGAGTGTCTGATCTTCTCGGCGGCCGACATCACACTCGGACCGATCGCGCGGCTACGGTTGCCCGAGCGCATTTCCAGTGGCACCCACAGCACCTGGGCCTCCGGTGACAGTTTGCCGAATTGGCCTTCGGCCTCGTGAGTCCTTTCGGTGGGCCCGCCCGCCGAAAAGACTCACGAGCGGCGGAGCCGCCTAGGCCGACGCGAGGGTTCCGATGCCGAGGGCCGCAAGCATTCCCGCGCTCACGCGGGCCAGCCACTGAGTAACTTTGGGCCGCTTCAAGACGACGACCGCGCGTGACGCCGCGAAGGCAAGCGCCGCCATGACTGTTCCGGCCACCGTGGCCTCGATTACGCCTAGCGTCAAGGTGTTTCCGAATGTCACGTCGGTGACGAACTGCGGAACCACAGCAAGGTAGAACAGGCCGACTTTGGGGTTGAAGACGGTCGAAAGGAAGCCTGCGGCGGCCGCCGACTTCATCGACGCCGCGACCGCAGTCAACGGTTCGCCGGACTTGGCGGCATTGCGTCGATGCTCCAACAGAGCGTGCACACCCAGGTAGACGAGATAGATACCGCCCACGATCTTGAGTGTCCGATACGCCACGGACGACTGCTCGAGCAACGCGGCAAGGCCAGCAGCGACAACGATTGCCCAGGCGATCCCGCCGAACGCGGACCCGACCGCTGCAGCCAGGCCCGGTCGCACTCCCGCGATGCTGTAGCGAACGACCAAGAACATGTCCGGTCCGGGCGTTACTGCCAGCAGCACGCACAGGCCGGCGAAGCTGAGGAGCAGGGTGATCGTCACCCAGCGATGAGAACGCACTGGTAGGCGGTTTGGCAAACCATTTGAGCTCAGGGGGCGAGTTGCTCGGCGACCGCTATCAGTTCGGGGCTGTCGAGCGACTCCTGGACACACCGCGCGAACAGCCAGAGTCGGAGCCGGTCGCGGTCCAGATCGAGTAGCGCGGCCATCCGTCCGACGAAGGATTCAGGATCGGCGGTGAGCCGGTCGGAGGCGTCGAGCAGGTACTGAATCGGGTCGTAGGCAGGGTCGCCGAGGTAAGGCTTCGGGTCGATCGCGAGCCACGGTTCGCGTGCAGCGGCGAGGACGTTCTCGGCATGTAGGTCGGTGCACAGCAGTACGTGCCGATCTGCGGTCGAAGGCAGTGTTCTGAGCAACTCGATTCCCGCCGCTGTGATGCCTGGGTCGAGTTCATAGCTGGGTGCGTCCTGCAATTTCAGGTCGAACTCGTCGGCCCACAGATCGCACATACTGCTCAGTGGACGGAACGGATGTGGTGCCGCGGGTTCGATCCAGAGGCGTTGCAGGAGTTCGGCTATCACTTCGTCTCGCTGCAGCGGTGGCAGTGCGGCAGACAATGCGGTCCCGGGATCGCATTCCTCGATCAGTAGCGCGCAACTGTCTGTGGTTGTCACCGAATCGACCAGTCGCACAGCGCCGTTGCCGTTCCACACTCGGAGTGCGTCGGCGTCGTGCAGTGCCTCTTCGTGCCGCCACCCTACTTTGAGTACGAGGTGGTCCCCATTGTCGTTGCGCGCCTTCGCAACCCAGGATGCGACCCCGCCAGGTTGGAACGGGCGACCGACTGTGAGGGACCAACGCGCGGACAACTCGTCGATGATGCCGGGCAGGTGCTCGATCCAGGTCCGTCGCCCGACCGTGGCGAATCCGCGGGCGATCAGGTCGTCGTCGTCGTCGTCCTGCACCGACTCGAGCAGCAGGGATGGCAACTCTAATTCGCTCACGTCGCTTCAACGTACAGGGCCTCCGGCCTCGTGCGTCCTTTCGGCGGGCCCGACCTCCGAAAGGACTCACGACTCGGCGCCCCGGTTGACAAATTCGCGAGAGTTCTGCCAATCTTGGCGCAGGTCATGAGTACCAGCGTTTAGCCCCGGCTTGCTGGTCGGCAACCCTCCTCCGCGGTGGGGTGCTCCGGGTGACGACCTGGCTGACGTCCAAATACCTGGGCGCGGCAAGCGCGGACTCCGAGGTTTACAACCACCGACGGGTCCCTGGGACGATGGGATTTCGTGATGACTGCTGTATTGACCGCCGCTGTTGCCTGTGCGCCGCTGGCCCGAGTTTCAGGCTGTGACCTGCAGGTTCCGCTCGTGCAGGGTGGCGAATGCACGTACGCAAACCTCGACTACGCGGCGAGTGCGCCTGCCTTGGCTGCAGTGACCGACTGCGTTGCCGACGTGCTGCCGTACTACGCAAGTGTCCACCGTGGTGCCGGCTATGCGTCTCGCGTGTCGACCGACTGCTACGAAGGGGCCCGCGAATCCGTCGCCCGTTTTGTCGGCGCCGCCGACGACCAGGTCGTCGTCTTTACCAGGAACACCACAGACTCGTTGAACCTCCTTGCCTCCTGTGTCCCGGGCGACACCGTTGTGCTCGATATCGAGCATCACGCAAATCTGTTGCCCTGGAACAAGAACGGGCGTCGAGTGGTGACTGCCGCCGCGACGATCGACGAGACCGTCCGCCGTGTGATCGCAGAATTGTGCAGCCGTCCCGCTGCGCTCCTTGCCGTAACCGGTGCCTCCAACGTGACAGGCGAAGTACTGCCTATCGCGCGGCTTGCCGAGATCGCACACAGTTGTGGCGCAAGGATTCTCGTCGACGCTGCGCAGTTGGCGCCGCACCGTCGCATCGACCTCGCGAGCAGTGGCGTCGACTATCTCGCCTTTTCGGGACACAAGCTGTACGCGCCGTTCGGCGCGGGAGTCCTTGTCGGACGCCGTGATTGGCTCGATGCTGCCGAACCGTACCTCGCCGGTGGGGGAGCGGTCCGCGAAGTCGGCCTCACCAGCACGGAGTGGGCACCTGCTCCGCAGCGTCACGAGGCAGGCAGTCCGAACGTCATCGGTGCGGCGGCGCTGGCGGCAGCCTGCGAGCACCTGTGCACCCTCGATTGGGACGTCGTTGCCGATCACGAGCGCGACCTGTCCGATCGGCTTCGACGCGGCCTGGAACGACTGAACGGCATCAAGATTCTGCAGATCTGGGACGACACTGCCGATGCCGTCGGCATCGTGACCTTCACGGTCGACGGCTACGACCCGAGTTACGTTGCTGCCTATCTGTCTGCGGAGCACGGCATCGGCGTACGTGACGGACGATTCTGTGCGCACCCGCTCCTCGCGCGACTCGGAGTTCCCGCGGCGGTCAGGGCGAGCGTCGGACTCGGCACCTCGAGCTCTGACGTCGAACGCCTGGTGAACGCCGTAACCACACTGTGCGAAACCGGCGCGACCTGGCATTACGAAGAGATCGACGGCCGTTGGGATCCGAGCCCAGACACGAGATCCTTTCCGCGTCCCCAGTTTCGATCACCGCGAGGAGATGGCTCGCCTGCCTGCAAGTAGCGCGAGTACGCTCGCACTTATGGCATGGGAATCGAAGGGACGTCGGCTGGGACTCGTCCAGCGTCGACATGTCGATCTGTGCCGCACCGCGTCCGGCACCTGTTGAGGTCGAAGCTTTCGAACTGTTTCACATTCGAATCCGTTTCGCCCTTCAGCCCGTCACGCACGCATTTCGAGGGAATGTACCCATGTCATCGTCGGTTGTCCTTGCTCCAACCCGTCCGTTTCGTGTTGCGCTCGAACTGAGAAGTCGCCCAGCGCATGCTGATTACTGGATCGAACTGACCAACCCGCACGGATCGTCTGGGCCGCTGGATCTCGTTGCGGTCCCCCCGACCGTCGTTCGCATCACCGCGACCGACCTTCGTGAGGCGCAGCGGATTCGGCAAGGCATTCGTGCCGACCTCATCGGCAGCGGCCGGGACCCTGAATCGGTCACGGTGTTACTCGACATCGAAACCATCGTTGCCGCAACCGCTGCGGTCGCGCGGGGTCGGCTCGCCGAGGTCGAGTCCGATCCGCTGACCCGTCGTCGGAACGACTCGATCTCCTACATCGGGACGCCGTCCGGCTTGGTCGGATTGATCGCTGACATCCGGACCGCCGAGGTCGCCGACGGTGTCACAATCCGCCCGCTCGAATTGCCTGGCTCGTTGGATTTGATTGTGCAGCAGGTGGTTCCGGGCCTTGGACAGCGTGGCGTTGCAGTCGGTGCCGATGTGAACTCGGATGTGCTCAGGGCGCTTCGCGCCTCGTGAGTCCTTTTGGAGGGCCCAACCTCCGAAAGGACTCACGAGCGGCGGAGCCGCCTAGCCGTCGAGTGGAGTCGGCCGGTAGTAGCGACCGTTGTGATAGAGCAACGGCGCCGCTGCCGGCTCGTCGCCAGTCTCGTCGTGGACGCGTGTGACCAACCCGATGACCAGGGTGTGATCGCCGATCGGAATCAGCTGATCGACAACGACCCGCAACCACAGCGGTGTGCCGTGTAGCACCGGCTCGTGTGTGTCCAGCTTCGTCCACAGCGACCGGTCGGCGAAGCGCTGATCCGCCGACCTCGCAAAGCGTTGCGCCAGATGTTGCTGATGTTCGCCGAGGAAGTGGATCACCAGTGAGTCCGCTGCATGTAGTGCTCGAATGCTCGACGACGTGTGCGCGATATTGAACGAGACGAGCGGCGGATCGAGTGAGATCGACGCGAAAGATGTTGCGGTGAAGCCGACAGGGCCTGCCTCGGAATCGAGCGTGATGATGGTGACGCCGGCAGGAAAGTGCCGCATCGCCGATCGATACTGATCGCTGGTGATGCCACTGGCGTCGTCGGGGACAGAGAATTCGGTCACGTCGTGAGAATGTGCTTGCTCGGACACAGCAGTAACTCCGGACCGCCCGGCGTGGGCGCGAGATGTGATATTCGGTCGTGAGTAGATACGACTACGAACAGATACTCGTTGAAGTACGGCACAAGTCTACGTGCAGTCGCCGCCAGACCCTTGTCGCCATGATCCGTCGAGATTATCAGCAGGTCGCAGGGGCGAAACGGGTTACGAAACCCTCGAGCGAAAGGCTAGTCGACGTCTATCGCCAACCCTGCCGTGACTCGTAGCAACTCGGCGAACGACGAACGGAACAACGTGTTCGGATGCCCACCCGCAGCCCATAGTTCGGGGAACTTGGCCAGCGCATTGTCGAGGTAGGTCGGCAGATTCGTCGGATGCCCGACAGGGGCCACCCCGCCGATCGGCTGACCGGTCGCATGTTTGACGACGTCGGCCGAAGCCCGCGTCAACTCGCCTTCGAGGCGCTCACCCGTGTTCTTCAGGTTCACGTTGTGAGCGCCCGAGACGAGTATCAGGATGGGATCGTCGTCGAGGAGAAACACCAGCGACTTGGCGATCGCGCCGACGTCGATACCAAGTGCGGTCGCTGCTTGAGCAGCTGTTCGTGTTTCTTCCTCGCGCGTGACGATGACGCCGTGGTGCCCACGCGAGATCAGAATATCGGCGACGTGTGAAGCATTCGGGTGCAGCAGCTTCCGCATGTCCTCAAGACTAATATTCCGGATAGCCGCCGACGGGTCCAAGCATGCGAGAGATTCGTGCACGAGTGACCCGAGAGAGTTCTTCGACGGAGTTGTCGGAGGTTTCGCAGTGGACACAGGACTCGAAAACGCGATCCAGATCAGCCTGAGAAAACGCGAGTAGTTCGATGTCGCACTTCGTGAGCAAGTCGTCGTGAGTGTCGTACGGCCTCGCGTCGGCCACCTTGCGCGCCCAGGTGACGCAACAGCAGCATTCGAACAACGCGTGGATCGCGCGTTCGCGCGGTATCGCGTTGAATCGGTCAAGGCCGAGACCTTGGTGCATCAACATCCCGGAACCTTTCGGAGGCGAGGTCATTTTCGCTGGCGAAATTTGATCATCCGCGTCCTCTCGTCGGTTTTTCTACACTTGAGTACCCAATTGACAGAGTCTTAACGCGGCGTAACAGTGTGACGTCGCACTCGCTAGGCTGACCGGCATGACTGACTGGAAGGCTTTCACCGTCGAGATCACCGACAATGTCGCTCAGGTGACGTTGACGGGGCCGGGTAAAGGCAACGCGATGGGCCCCGATTTCTGGGCTGAACTCCCGCAGATTTTCGGCCAATTGGATGCAGATCCGCAGGTCCGAGCGGTTGTGCTGGCCGCATCGGGGAAGCACTTCTCGTTCGGGCTCGACCTTCCCGCCATGTCGCCGCTGTTCGGTCCGCTGCTCGCCGACCGTGCACTCGCCGCGCCGCGCACCGACTTCCACAATCACCTCAAAGGCCTGCAAGCCTCGGTGACAGCAGTTGCCGATTGCCGCAAGCCGGTCATCGCCGCTGTTCAGGGCTGGTGCATCGGCGGCGGTGTCGACCTGATCGCTGCGGTCGACATTCGCTATGCCAGTGCCGACGCGAAGTTCAGCATCCGTGAGGCGAAGGTCGCGATCGTCGCCGACATCGGTTCGCTGAACCGGCTACCGGCGATCATCGGTGACGGTCACCTGCGCGAACTGGCGTTCACCGGCAAGGACATCGACGCAGCGCGCGCCGAGAAGATCGGACTCGTCAACGACGTCTACGACGACGCCGAGGCCGCGTTGGCCGCCGCGCACGCGACGGCTCGCGAGATCGCCGCGAATCCGCCGCTGGTCGTGCACGGCATCAAGGATGTTCTCGCCCAGGAAAGGGTCGATGTCGTCGCGGCAGGACTGCGATATGTCGCCGCCTGGAACGCGGCTTTCCTGCCGTCGGAAGACCTGACCGAGGCGATCACGGCCATCGCGCAGAAGCGCGAAGCGAACTTCAAGGGTCGGTAAAGCTCGGTAAATATGTTGCCCCACCTGCGATAACCGCTACATACTTGCTTTGTACAACTAGTTGAGAGTTGCAAGCAAGATGACTGACGATAGTGGGCAGGGTGAGCTTGTCGACGCGATCGGTAGCGAACTGATCCGTCTGCAACGCATCAGGGATCGAACGGTTGCGCAGATCGCGGCGCTGTCGAAAGGCGAGATCGATCCGGCAGCGTTCACCTGTCTGTTCCGCCTCATCGCGGACGGACCGATGCGCTCGGGAGCGCTGGCGGAAGCTTTGTTCTCCGATCCCTCGACGGTCAGCAGGCAGGTTGCGCATCTCGTCGAACGAGGGTTCGTCGAGAGGCTTGCCGATCCCGCGGACGGCAGGGCAAGCGTGCTTGCAGTCACCACGGTCGGTCACGAACTTGCCCAACAGATGCGACGCCGTCGCAACGACAACCTCAGCCGGGTACTAGCCGATTGGCCGGACAGCGACCGACGAGAATTTCGCCGGTTGCTCGCGCTGTTCGTCGACGGCTACGAGCAAAGGCGTCCGGAGATGCTCGCTGCCATGCACGCGGCCAACAAGGTGCACGCAGCGAACGTGACGACGAGAGAGGACCAGGCGTGACGACATCTGCCAAGGCTGACAAGAACCCGGCTGACAAGAACCCGGCCGACAAGAACCCGGCCGACAAGAACACCGAGGCCAACGAGGCAGGCTTCACCCACCGCGAGATTCTCGTGATCATGAGCGGGCTCATGCTCGGCATGCTGCTCGCCGCACTCGATCAGACCATCGTCGCGACCGCTATCCGCACCATCGCCGACGACCTCGACGGGTACTCGCTGCAAGCCTGGGTCACGACCGCGTATCTGATCACGGCGACGCTCGCGACGCCGCTGTACGGCAAGTTGTCCGACATGTACGGGCGCAAGCCGTTCTTCATGCTCGCGATCACGATCTTCGTCGTCGGCTCGCTGCTCTGCACGATCGCGCAATCGATGTACATGCTCGCGGCATTCCGCGCGTTCCAGGGTCTCGGCGCAGGCGGTCTGATGTCGCTTGCCTTGACCATCCTCGGCGACATCGTCAGCCCTCGTGAGCGCGCGAAGTACCAGGGCTACTTCCTCGCGGTGTTCGGTACGTCCAGCGTCATCGGCCCGGTGCTCGGTGGCCTCTTCGCAGGGCAGGAAAGCATTCTGGGCGTGAGCGGCTGGCGCTGGGTGTTCCTCGTCAACGTGCCGATCGGATTGTTCGCACTCGCGGTCGTCTTCCGGGTGCTGCATCTGCCGATGGTCCGTAAGCCAACCGTGCGCGTCGATTGGTGGGGTGCATTCGTGCTCGCGGTCGGCATCGTTCCGTTGCTCATCATCGCCGAGCAGGGACGCGTGTGGGGTTGGGGCAGCGGCCGAGCGATCCTGTGTTACGTCGTCGGCGTTGTGGGCGTCGTCGGTTTCGTCTTCGTCGAATCACGGCTGAAAGACGCTGCACTCATCCCGTTGCGGATGTTCAAGAACTCGACCTTCGCAATGGGTGTCGTCATCTCCGTGGTCGTCGGTGCCGCGATGTTCGGCGGAATCACGTTGATCCCGCAGTACCTGCAGGTGGTACGCGGAGCAAGCCCGACCGACGCAGGCCTGCAGATGCTGCCGTTGGTCCTCGGACTGATGGTCGGGTCCATTGTTTCGGGTCAAATGATCTCGCGGACCGGACGTTATCGCGCGTTCCCGATCATCGGTGCGACGCTGCTGACCACGGGGCTGTTCCTACTGCACTTCATCGATGCCGATTCCCCGCTGTGGCTCGCCATGATCTACATGGCGATCACCGGTTTCGGGCTCGGCAACCTGATGCAGCCGATGACGCTCGCACTGCAGAATGCATTGCCTCCCAAGGACATGGGAGTCTCCACGGCCGCGGCCACGTTCTTCCGTCAGATCGGCGGAACCATGGGTGTCGCGATCTTCCTCTCGATTCTGTTCGCGCAGGTGACTCCGAACATCTCGAGCGAATTGCAAGCCGCCGCAAAGGATCCCACCTTCCAGCAGGCCCTTGCCGACGGGGTGCAAAGCAGCAATCCTGTCGATGCTCAATTGTCGAAGGGGCTGGTGAATCAAGATGTGTCCGCCGCTGCCGGTGTGCTGCAGGACAGTTCGATCATCCAGCAGCTGAGCCCGGAGTTGGCGCGGCCGTTCAAAGTCGGGTTCGCCGAATCTATGTCGACGGTGTTCCTGTCGGCGACGGGTCTCGCGTTGATAGCGCTTGTCATGGTGTTCTTCTGGAAAGAAGTGCCACTGCGAACGGCGGGCGGTATCGCGGCTGCGGCGCAGGCCGCGAAGGAAGAGCGCGAAGCCGACAAGGCCTGACCGCTACTGTGCTCGAGTGCAGTACTTCGAGCGTCCGCCGGCACCACTGCTTGCGCCGTACGTGCGCAAGCTGTGGTTCCTGCACGGTCCGCGGCCTGCGCGCTACGAAAAGATCCTCCCGCTGCCGTTCGTGCACTTCATCGTCAATCTCTCCGACCCGTACTGGATCGTCGGCCCCGACGGTGATCGGCACACCGAATTGGCCGCAGGTTTCGTCTCGGGCATTCATCCGCGCTACGTCGTGATCGAGGATCCTGACGAGTTGCACCACGTTGGAATCGAGTTGGAGCCGTACGGGATTCGCGCTTTCAGCGCAGTGCCCGTCGCGGAGCTGACGACCACGGTTCGCGCAAGCGGCGACGTGCTCCCAGGCAGCGACGAGTTGCGCGAACACCTTGCCGGATGCACCGCGGAGGACGCGTGCGATCGCTTGGAGCAGTTCGTCCTCGAGCTGCCTCGCTCGAAACCGGATCCTCGCGTCGTTGCAGCCTGCCGTCGGATCGATGCGGACTCCGATCTCGATATCGCAAGTCTGGCAACGGACTTCGGAATTGCGCATCGAACGCTGATCGAACTCTTTCGGCGGTACTGCGGTATCGCACCGAAGGCGTACGCCGATGTTGTTCGGCTGCACCAGTTTCTGAACGCGCTACCGCTGGACGGCCGGACCCCGACCTGGACCGAGCTCGTCGCATCGTCGTCGTACTACGACCAGTCGCACTTCATCGCGACGTTCAAACGCTTCACCGGCTTCACACCGGCGCGCTATCTCGACATCGTCGGTCGGCTCGGGCGTGACTACGCGTCGTTCGTACCGATCGGCGACCTCGGGTAAATTTTCTACAATTCGAACAACGTCTCCGACGGCTACCTTGCCGACCATGAGCGAAGTGAATCTGCTGGCAATCGTGCTTGCTGCTGCGTCGACGTTCGTCATCGGCGGCGTGTGGTATTCGGCGCTCTTCGCGGCGCCGTGGCAGCGTGCTGCCGACGTGAGCGACACCCAACTAGCCACGGGCGCTCCGCGCATTTTTGTTGGTGCCGCGGCACTTTCGTTGGTGATGGCCGCGACACTCGCACCGTTCATCGGTACTGAAGGCGTGGTGTTCGGGGCCGCGGCGGGTGCGGCCGCGGGCATCGGTTGGGTCGGCTGCGCGCTCGGAGTCGTCTATCTCTTCGAGCGCCGCAGCCTCACCCTGTTCGCCATCGACGCGGGCTACTTCGCCGTCGCCTACCCGGCGATGGGAGCAATCATCGGGGCACTGCAATAAAACCAGTGGCGGTGGGAGCTAGTGTCCGTGGTCCTTCAGCCGTTGGATCGACGCTACGACCTCGGCTTCGGCTTCGGTACGCCCGACCCATTCCGAGCCCTTGACGAACTTGCCAGGCTCGAGGTCCTTGTACCGCTCGAAGAAGTGCTTGATCGCATCGAGTTCGTAGGACGGGACGTCCTCGAGTTCCTGGATGTGATCCCAGCGGTAGTCGCCTGCCGGAACTGCGAGGACCTTGTCGTCGCCACCCTTCTCGTCGGTCATCCGGTACATCGCGACCGGGCGAACGTTGATCAGGACACCGGGAAACACGGACTCGGGGAGCAGCACCAGCACGTCCAGCGGATCGCCGTCCTCGCCCAAGGTGTTGTCGATGAAGCCGTAGTCGGCCGGATAGACCATCGACGTGTACAGGTAGCGGTCGAGCCGAACCCGTCCGGTCTCGTGGTCGATCTCGTACTTGTTGCGCTGCCCCTTGGGGATCTCGATGGTGACGTCGAACTCCACGCCATGCCTCTCTTCTTCTTGTGTCTCGGCAATTCGCTTCGGGAAGGCTAGCGCGTCAAGGATAGTGTTGGCTCACACAGGAGTGGAGGAAAGCTTGGTCGGCCAGGGCAAAAAGAACATCGGCGCATTGGCCGCTCGACGTCGACGCCACACCAGAACACTCGCAGTCACCGTAGTCGTGCTGCTGCTAGCTGCCGGTTCGGCAGTGCTGGTCGTCGCTGCGCCGTGGGATTCCGGTGCATCCGGTAGGAAACTGACCGTAGCTACCGAACCGCCTCCCATCGTGCTTGCACCGCAGGTCGTTCCCGTTCCGGATTCGGCCCCGATCCCGTCGTCGGCAGGGTTGTCCGCGGCCTTGACGCCTGCGCTCGGTAATTCTGACCTGGGCACTTTCTCCGGATCCGTCACCGACGCCGAGTCGGGGGCAGTGCTGTGGAACACCGAGCCGGATCGACCGATGACGCCGGCGTCGACGACGAAAGTTCTCACCGCAGCCGCCGCGATGCTGGCACTGCCGCCCGATCATCGGGTGAGCACCACTGTTGTCGCAGGTCCTCAGCCCAACGAATTGGTTCTTGTCGGTGGCGGCGATCCCACGCTCACCGCACAGGCCGTTGGCGAACCGAGCATCTATGCCGGGGCGCCGCGGCTGCAGGATCTCGTCGAGCAGATCAAACGAAGCGGCGCGGAGGTAGACACAATTCTCGTCGACACCCGCGCCTACAGCGGACCGACCCTTGCGAAAGGCTGGTTCCCGAACGACATCGGCGGCGGCTACATCGCGCCGATGGAACCGGTGATGATCGACGGCGGTCGACTCAAACCACTCGAAGACGAATCACCGCGCACGGCGACACCGGCGTTGGACGCAGGCAGGCTGCTCGCCGTCGAACTCGGCCTCGATCCCGCGAAGGTTCGGCCCGGTGAGGCGTCGGAGGGCGCAGCACCGGTGGCGAGCGTGCAGTCGGCTCCGCTGCGTGATCGGCTCGGCCAGATGATGGGACGCTCCGACAACGTCCTCGCCGAGGCGATCGGACGCGAGATAGCAATCGAAGAAAAAGGCGACGCGTCGTTCGACGGAGCGGTCACAGCGGTGCTCGACACCCTGACCGACGCCGAATTCGACCTCGGCGGCGTCACATTGCACGACCTCAGCGGACTCTCGGTCGACGATCGGGTGCCTGCCCGAGTGCTCGACGCGATCATGACGGCGGCGGCAGGTGAGGCCAAGCCCGAGTTGCGGCCGATGCTCGACTACCTGCCTGTCGCGGGTGCGACGGGCACCCTGTCGGACCGCTACGGCGCCGGTGATCGGGCGGGGGCGGGCTGGGTCCGCGCGAAGACGGGCACTTTATCGGACGCGAGCGCGTTGGTCGGATATGTCGTGGATTCGAGTGGACGAGTGCTGACGTTCGCGTTGATGTCGAACGGACGACCCCCGGAGGCGAGCAGGCCCGCACTCGATGCGGTCGCCGCCACGTTGCAAGGGTGTGGATGTCAGTGACAGA
Organism: Antrihabitans spumae; assembly: GCF_043944905.1. Classification (NCBI taxonomy): domain Bacteria; kingdom Bacillati; phylum Actinomycetota; class Actinomycetes; order Mycobacteriales; family Nocardiaceae; genus Antrihabitans; species Antrihabitans spumae. The sequence continues at coordinate 108,343 of NZ_JBIMSN010000106.1, read as the reverse complement.
GAACAAGACGACCGAGAACAAGACCGAGACCGCCGAAGATGCAGATGCCGAGTCGGACACTGCGACCGAGAAGAAGACCAACAGCTTCGCCGGTGCGGTCGACTGGGAACTCGCTGCGAAGACGGGCGTCCGGTTGTCGCCGCGCGGACCCAAGGTGTCGCGGTACACGGCGGAAGCAGCGGTAACCGAACTGTCGGAGGCGTCGATACGCGCCGAAGGTCCGGTTCGTGAGGTCACCCGGCTCGCCGATGGGCTGCCGATCCCTGCCGCGCAGGTGGTCGACCGCGCAGGGTGGGTCCGGGCCGCCGCATATTCCATGGAGCAGATGACCGGCACAGGTCTAGGTGACGACGATGCCGACAAGGGACTGCTCGCAGGCAAGCCTGCCGGCGTCCAGGCCGGTGCGATGCTCGCGTTCCTGTCGTCGGCGATTCTCGGTCAGTACGACCCGTTCACCGGCCCGGACGGCACGCTGTTGCTCGTCGCGCCGAACATCGTGATGGTCGAGCGCGCGCTGAAGGTCTCGCCGACCGATTTCAGGTTGTGGGTATGCCTGCACGAGGTAACCCACCGCGTGCAGTTCTCGTCGTCGCCGTGGTTGACCGATTACATGCAGCAGTCGGTCGCGGTGCTCGGCGAGGTCGGCGACGAATCCGTGTCCGAGTTGGTCGGCAGGCTCGGTGAAGCGCTGCGCGAACGGAAGCGAGCGAACAACGGTGACGGGCCCGCCGAACAGCGTGGCGTCGTCGGTCTGCTTCGCGCCACCCAGGCACCGCCGCAGCGGGAGGCGCTCGACCGCTTGCTGATGCTGGGGACGTTGCTCGAAGGCCATGCCGATCACGTGATGGATGCCGTCGGACCCGCTGTGGTGCCGTCGGTCGAGCAAATTCGACGCGCATTCGACAACCGGCGCAAACGCTCCGCCAACCCGGTGCAGCGCTTGATCAGGGCGCTGCTCGGCATGGACGCGAAGATGGAGCAGTACGTCCGGGGCAAGAAATTCGTCGATGCCGTGGTCGGTCAGGTCGGGATGGACCAGTTCAACGCCATTTGGACCGGACCGGATACCTTGCCGCTGACAACGGAAATCGAAGCGCCCGACAAGTGGATCGCCAGGGTCTTGGGCTGACGCTGGCGATGCTTCCCGAAACGCCTGCGCTGTTGCTGCTCCGGCAGGCCGTACGACGTTGGCTCGACGCTCATCCCTACGACGACGTTGCGATCGCGCTCTCAGGGGGCGCTGATTCGCTCGCGCTGACCGCGGCAGCTGTGGCCGAGACGGATCGTGTCCGTGCGATCGTGGTCGATCATCGGCTGCAGCAGGGTTCGGGCGCGGTGGCACAGACCGCGGCCACCCGGGCGCGCGCGTTGGGTTGTGCGACCGCCGAGGTCGTCGCAGTGACGGTGGGGACCGTCGGCGGTATCGAAGCCGCGGCGCGAACCGCGCGCTACCACGCGCTGGAAACCGCACGTGGCAGCGCTCCCGTGCTGCTCGGGCACACACTCGACGATCAGGCGGAGACGGTGTTGCTCGGTCTGGCACGTGGCTCGGGTGGCAGGTCGATCTGGGGTATGCGCGCCTTCGATCCGCCGTGGGGGCGGCCGCTTCTCGATGTTCGTCGAGCGACTACGCGGCAGGCTTGCGTCGACCTCGGTCTCGAACCGTACGAAGATCCGCACAACAGCGAGCCCGACTTCACCCGAGTCCGGCTGCGGACCGAAGTTCTTCCGCTGCTCGAAGATGTGCTCGGCGGCGCGGTCGCGCCGGCACTGGCTCGTACTGCCGAACAACTGCGCGAAGACGGTGCCGTTCTCGATGCTGCGGCGGAAGCGATTCTGACCAGGGTTCGCGTCGACGGCGACCTGATCGTCGACGCTCTCGTCGGTGAACCCGCTGCCCTTCGTCGCAGGGTGATCCGTGCGTGGCTACTCGGCGGTGGAGCAAAATCGTTGACCGACAAGCACTTACGCGCAATCGACGACCTGGTTGTCGCGTGGCGAGGGCAGGGCGGAGTCGCGGTCGGCGGGGGTTCGGCGGGAGCCAGGTTGGTGTGCACCCGCGAACATGGCAGGCTGACCCTGGGTTTCGACAACAGATGAAGGGGTCCACGGCGTGTACGAGGGCGACATCGCATCGGTTCTACTCACCGAGGATCAGATCCAAGAACGCGTCAAGTCATTGGCGGCAGAGATAGCCGAGCGCTATCCGGTCGGTTCGCCGCAGGGCGACCTACTTCTCGTCGGTGTTCTCAAAGGCGCAATTTTCTTCATGACCGACCTGTCCCGCGCGCTGCCGATTCCTACGCAGATGGAATTTATGGCGGTCAGCTCCTACGGGTCGTCGACGTCGTCGTCGGGCGTTGTTCGGATCCTCAAGGACCTCGACAAAGACATCGCCGGGCGCAACGTGCTGATCGTCGAAGACATCATCGACTCGGGGCTGACGCTGTCCTGGCTGATCCGCAACCTCTCCAGCCGAAATCCGGGCTCGCTCGAGGTCGTCACGCTGCTGCGTAAACCCGACGCGGTCAAGACCGACGTCAACGTTGCGTTGATCGGCTTCGACATCCCCAACGAATTCGTCGTCGGCTACGGCCTCGACTACGCCGAGCGCTACCGCGACCTGCCTTACATCGGCACGCTGGATCCGAAGGTCTACTCCGACGACGGCGACCTCTAACTGTTCGCGACAACCCGTTCGAGCGATTCGAGATCGGTGTCGATAAGCCGGAACAGCCAGTACGACACCGCAAATGCGACGAGTGCGCCGACGCACAGTATGCGCACCGCGACGAAGACCGACGGTATGTCGCGCACGTCGAGGAACGTCACAGTTGCGACCGCTAGCAACGGGACCGACGCCGCAAGCGCGAGGTAGAAGCTGTTCCTGCTCCGCAGCCTGCGCAGTAGGGCAGCGTCGCGCTGGTCGATATCGCTGTAGGGCAGAAATATCGGATAGATGCAGCGGACCGAATAGAACGTGAGCAAGAAGAACGGATAGGCGACCGCAATGGCCGCACACACAACCTGCGCGGCGATGAAATGCACGTACGCGCTCACCGGAATGGTCGCCTCCGCGGAGGCGAGTCCGAACGGCCAACTGACACCCGACAGCATCCACAGACCGAACACGACGGCGACGATGCGACGACTGAGCAGCAGCGCATCGCCCCGGGCTTTGGCTAGGGTGTCAGCGCTGTAGGTGCGACCTTTACGCAGGCCGCCTGGGACGGTCAGCAAGCGTCTGGACAGGTAGACGATCAGCAGCAACCCGAGTCCGAATCCGATGGTGTTGACCAGCAACGCAAGCAACTCGGTGCGCTGCTGCGCGCGCTCGGACAGGCGACTGAAGATCAGCATCTGGTTCTGCTGAATGTTGTACAGGCTGGCAATGCCGTTCGGGATGACGACGCACAACGCGACGATCGGCACCAGCCACTTGCGCAGCCGCAGCCGCCAGCTGCGCTCGGGCGGATCGACTAAATCGCGAGCACGATGATCGAGGGCAAGATCGAACTGTTGCGCCAATTCCCCGCCCGACTGCCACCGATCGTTCGGGTCGGGCGCCAAGCAGGTGAGCAACACCCGACGCAGGGTCGACGGAGTGTCGGGCGGCAAATCGTCGAGAGCGTCGGCACTCACCCCGGCGAGGCGATCGTCGAGCAGGGCGTCGAGCGTTCTGTTGTCGCCCGCGGTCAGTTCGTCCGAACCTGTGATGCGATTGTCGGGGAACGGTTTTCGGCCCGTGAGCAACTCCCACAACACGACGCCGAGGGAAAAGATGTCACTTCGGGTGTCCAGTTCGGCCGCGGTACGGGGCCGACCGGGATGGCATGCCTCCAGCTGTTCGGGCGACATGTACGACAGCGATCCACCGAAGTAGGCGACCGGGCTTGCACCTGCCACCTTTCCGCTGAAGCTGATGTTGAAATCCGCAAGCTTGGGAACACCCTCGGCCGTGAGCAGGACGTTGGCGGGCTTCACGTCTCGATGCAGGACGTCGTGGCGGTCCGCGTAGTCGAGAGCGTCGGCAAGTCGTCGGCCGAGCCAGGCGATCGTCTCCGGCCACGACAATGCCGCAAGCTCCGTGCGGATACTCGAATCGGTCAGCCGGATCTCACCCCGCGACTCCATCGATTCGTCGATCGCATCGAGCAGAAATTGACCGCTCCGGCTCGGTTCCCACGTCGTTCGGCGAACGTTGCGCAGCACGTTCAGGAGCGTTCCGCCCGGCAGGTACTGCATGTAGAGCAGCCGCAGTTCGCGCTCCGGCACCAGGCGTTGGTCGAATACCCGCACGATGTAGTCGTGATCCAACTGCGCGAGCGTCTGTGGTTCGGTACCGCGGTCTTCCGAGATCTTCACGGCGACCAACCGCTGCATCGATCGTTGCCGTGCAAGAAATACCCGTGCAAAGGCGCCGCTGCCCAGGCTGGTCAGCAGGTCGAACTCGTCGACCCGCTGCCCGACCGCCAACTCTTCGAGCGGTTCGAACGGTCCGGGCCGTGCCACCGTCGTACTGCCCGACCGGTGCGTTGCGGTCCGGTCGGCGACGTTGGTGACGTCCGCCGTCGAATACGCCGTCTCGTCGTCGACGGTCAGCAGACCACGTAGTTGTTCGGCGTGCGCCGGGTACTCGAGCAGATACTGCTCAGGGTCGACGTTCTCGCCGCGACGCTGCCGAATCACGAAGTCCTCGTGCACGGTCGTCAGAGGTACGAGGTCCGCGGTGAGTTCGGGGAACTCGGCGCGGTAGTCGGCTAGGTGCTTCGGTTCGGCACCTCGGAGCGATCGTTGTCGCAGGTCGATGCGGATCAGTTCCAGCAACGTGCCGATGCGGATGGCGTCGGGGTCGGGGAGAAACGCGGCGAGCTCGGGTGGTGCCGCCGCGGTCGCCCATGCCACGGTGAACCGCCCGACGGCGTCCGCGGCATGCAGGCTCGGACGGCCGGCATCGAATCGGTTCATTCGATGACGGTCACCGGTCGGACTCGCTGGAGACGACCCGCTGCAGTGCTCGCAGGTCCTCTTCGAGCGATCGGAAGATCCAGTACGTCGCCACGAACGCAATGATGCCGCCGACGCACAGGACACGCACCGCAAATATGACACTCGGGATGTCGCCCGGCGGTATGAACGTCACGCCTGCCACACCCAACAGCGGAACCGACGCGGCGATGGCGAGGTACTGATTGCAGCGCCTGTCGAGGTTTCGCAGTTGTCGGGCGTCCGCTTTGCTCGTCTCGCCGTAGGTGAGGAACATCGGGTAGATGCTGCGGACGATGTAGAGATTGACGAGGAAAAACGGGTAGGCAACCGCGATCGCGCCGCAGACCACAAGCGAACCGATGAAATGCACGTACGCGTCCGCGGGAATGTTGCCTGCGACGAGTTGCAGCGTGATCGGGAAAGCGATGCCGGCGATCACCCAGAGCAGGAAGGCAATCGCGACCACGACGTCGCCCATGCGCAGCGCATCGCGACGAGCGCGAGCAAGAATTTTCGGATCGTAGGTCTTGCCTGCGATCATGCCGCGCGACACCGACAGCACGTACCGACAGATGTAGATGATCACCGCTGCGCCGAGCGGGAAGAACGTCAGGTTGATGATCTGGGTGATGATCCCGAACTTCAGCTGCGCATCCTCGTCGAGGCGGCTGATGATCAACGTCTGGTTGTGGTGGATGTTGTACACGCTCGCGAGAGCGTTGGGGATGCCCATCGCCAGCGCGATCACCGGGATTGCCCACTTGCGCAGCCGCAGCCGCCAACTGTCCGGCGGCGGATCCACCAGGTCCCGGGCTCGGGCGTCCATGCAGAGGTCGAGTTGCTGAGCCAACTCGGTGCCCGTCGACCAGCGGTCCGTCCGCACAGGTGCCAAACACGTCATAAGAACGCGGCGCAGCGCAGCAGGACAATCGGCAGGCAGATGAGTGAAGGCATCGGCGGCGATGCCGTCGTTTCGCCGTTCGATCATTCGGTCGAGTGTTGTTGTATCCCCGCCCTGTACACCCTCGTTGCCGAACGGTTTGTGTCCTGTCAGCAGTTCCCACAGCACGACACCGAGGGAATAGATGTCGCTGCGCGTATCGAGTTCGGCGGCACTGCCCGGCCTGCCGGGATGGCACGCGGCCAATTGCTCGGGCGACATGTAGGACAGCGAACCGCCGAAGTACGCGACAGGGCTGGCGCCGGTGACATTGCGACTGAAGCTGATGTTGAAGTCCGCGAGCTTCGGTACTCCTTCCGCGGTCAGCAGCACGTTGGCAGGTTTGACGTCGCGGTGCAGCACGCCGCGTCCACCCGCGTAGTCGAGGGCATCGGCGAGCCTGCGGCCCAACCAGGCAACGGTCTCGGGCCACGACAACTGGGCGATCTCGGCACGAACACTCGAATCGGTCGGCCGGATTTCGCCCTTCTCCTCCATCGCGGCATCGATCGCGTCGAGCAGAAGTGCACCTGAACGGTTCGCCTCCGGCGTCGCGCGCACCCACTGCAACACCCCGAGGAGGGTGCCGCCAGGCAAGAACTGCATGTAGAGCAGCTTCAACTTGCGGTCGGCGATCAGCCGCTGATCGAAGATGCGAACGATGTAATCGTGGTCCAACTGAGCAAGAGTCTGCGGTTCGGTGCCGTGATCGGCGGACACCTTGACCGCGACGAGCCGCTGCATCGACCGCTGTCGCGCAAGGAACACCCTGGCGAAGGCGCCGCTGCCGAGCACCGTCAGCAGATCGAAGTCGTCGATACTCATCCCGACCTCGATGGTGTCGAGATCCTCCATGCCGCCGGGTTCGACGAACGCACCGGCGGTCGCGAGGCTCGGATCCTGATACATGGCGGTACTTGTCGAATCCTCGGTGGCCGCCGCGAAGGTCATCGAATCCATACCGAGGGCTGTGGGTTCGTCTGCGTAGGCGGTGTTTTCGGCGTACGCGGTGTTTTCGGCGTAGGCGGTCGCCTCGTCGGCGTAGGCGGTCGGCTCGTCGGCGACCTCGGTCGGGTCACCCGAGTACTGCGTCGGCTCGTCGGCGACCTCGGTCGGGTCACCCGAGTACTGCGTCGGCTCGTCGGCGACCTCGGTCGGGTCACCCGAGTACTGCGTCGGCTCGTCGGGCACGGGCGGTCGAGCCAGCACGGTGCTGGTGTCCTCGTCGGTGTTCAGCAGTTGTTTGAGTCGCTGTGCCTGGGCCGGAAATTCGCTCAGGTAGTCACGCGGGTCGACGGTCTGACCGCTGTGCCTACGGATCACGAATTCTTCGTAGATCAGGCTGGCAGGCAGATCGGCGCGCTCGAGTTCGGGAAACTCGTCGCAGTAGGTGACGAGGCGCTTGCCGAGGCCGGTCCGCAACCACCGATGGCGCAGGTCGATGCTGATCAGTTCCAGCAGAGCGGTCCGGCGTATCGCCGCGGTGTCGGGGAGGAAGTCGGCCAGGATCGGCGGCACAGCGGTCGACTCCCACGCGGTGACGAAATCGTCTACGACGCTGGGGTCTGTTGCCGGACTGCCGATGTGCTCCGTGCTCATGGTGAAGGTATCTGTTCCGAGGTGTTCGACGTGACGCCTTCCAGTGCGTTCAGGTCGGCGTCGACCTTCCTGAACAGCCAGTAGACGCCGATGAACGCAATGACACCGCCGATGCACAGGATGCGTACAGCGACGATAACCGAACCTATTTCGTCGAGTGGGACGAACGTCGCACCTGCCACCGCCACCAGCGGGACCGCTGCCGAAAGTGCGAGGTAGCGAATGCCCCGGCGGTGCAGGCCGACCATCACGGTCGAGTCCTTGCCGCTGACCTCGCCGTGCGGCAGAAACGTCGGGTAGAGGCAGCGGACCGCGTAGAACGCGACGAGAAAATACGGGTACGAGACGGCAATGGCAGCGCACACGACGAGCGACGCGAAGAAGTAGACGTAGTCGCGCCGTGACAGATCGCCGATCACGATCGCCATCGTCACGGCCCAGCCGATACCGAAGCTGATCCACACGCCGAAGAGGATGGCCGTGACGCGGTCGCCGAGCAGCAGAGCATCGCTACGCGCACGGGCGAGGATGTCGGGCGGATAGGTCTTGCCGTGTTTGAGCCCGTGCGGGACGAGAACGAGATAGCGACGCATGTAGAGGATGAGCAGGGCGCCGATGGGAAACGACACCACGGTCACGACCAACCAGATGACATCGAAGCGGTGTTGGGCTGCGTCGTCGAGTTTGCCTGCGACGAGTGCACTCACGATGAAGTAGTTCAGGTACGCGGCGAGTGCGTTCGGTACGACCACGCCGAGTTCCATGATGAGAATCGACCACGGCCGCAGTTTGAAGCGCCAACTGCCCGGTGGGGGATCGACGAGATCTCGGGCGCGCGCGTCCAGACACAGATCCAACTGCTGCGCCAACTCGGCACCCGTCGCCCAGCGGTCGTCGCGCTCCGGTGCGAGGCAGCGCAACAGCACTCGGCGCAGCGTCGCGGGGGTGTTGGCCGGCAGGTCGGCGAGCATCTCGTTCGACACACCGGAGCGGCGATGGAGGAGCAACGCGTCGAGCGTGGTCCGGTCGCCCGGCATCGACCGACCCGGGGTGTTGTCGGCGGTGATTCTGTTGTCGGGAAACGGTTTTCTTCCCGTCAGCAGTTCCCAGAGGACGACGCCGAGCGAGTAGATATCACTGCGGGTATCCAATTCTGCTGCGGTGGAGGGATTGTCGGGATGGCAGGCTTCGAGTTGCTCGGGCGACATGTAGGACAGCGAGCCACCGAAGTAGGCGATCGGGCTCGCACCGTCGACGTTTCGGTTGTAGCTGATGTTGAAGTCCGCGAGTTTGGGAATACCCTCCGCGGTCAACAATACGTTGGCGGGCTTGATGTCTCGGTGCAGCACCAAGTGGTTGTGCGCGTAATCGAGCGCCTCGGCGAGCCGGCGGCCCAGCCAGGCAACCGTCTCGGGCCAGGTCAGGGTGGCCAGCTCGTCGCGTGCTGTGGAGTCGGCGGGGCGGATCTCGCCACGGTCGACAAGGACGCTGTCGATGACGTCCAGCAGCAGTTGGCCACTACGAAGTTCGGCAGGCGTCTGTCGGATGCGGTGCAGTACGCCGAGCAGCGTCCCACCCGGAACGTATTGCATGTAGAGCAATTTGAGACCGCGGTCGCTCACTACCCGCTGATCGAAGACCCGGACGATGTAGTCGTGGTCGAGTTGCGCGAGCGTCTGTGGTTCGGTGCCGTGATCCTCGGAAATCTTGACCGCGACGAGCCGTTGCATCGACCGCTGCCTCGCCAGGAAGACCCGTGCGAATGCACCACTGCCGAGACCGGTGAGCAGATCGAATTCGTCGACCCGCTGACCGACCTCGACGTATTCGAGCGCATCGGGAACCCGGACCGCGTTCGTGACTGCATCGGTGCCGACCTCGGTTCGCGCTGCGACAGTTCGGGTGTCCTCCGCGGCGTCGAGCATGGCCGCCAATTGCCGCGCCTGAGCTGGGTATTCACGCAGGTAGGAGAGTTCGTCCACAACGTCGCCGCTGCGTCGGCGGAGCTGCACCTCTTCGTAGATCAACGTCGCGGGCAACCTGTCGGCACGTAACTCCGGGTAGTCGACGCAATAGTCGGTGAGCCGTTTGGGGAGTCGTGCATGCAACCAGCGGTGTTCGAGATCGATTCTGATCAGGTCGATGAGTGCGACACGACGGATCGCTTCGGCGTCGGGGAGGTAGGCGTCGAAATCGGGTGGCCGACCCGTCGATTCCCACTCCGCGGTGAATCGATCGGCGACATACGGTGGTACGACCGTGTGCTCAGCCTGTGTCATTGCGTGTCATGACCGTGGGTTCTCGCATTCCGGCGTCGTCCGGGAGGCATGAAGAATGATAACTTGCGGCACGACACTCCTGCCTTCGTGGAGCGCTCGGAAGGTGACCGCAATGTCGATCGAGGACCGAAACCAGGACCGATACGCCGCCGTGACAATTGCGGAGGACTGCCGATCCGGCCGTGCCGATCCCGTCGACGTCGTCCGGCGAGCGCTGGAGAACATCGCAGAACGCGACAGCGAGATCGGTGCATTCGTCGCTGTTCGCACCGACAGAGCGCTTGCGGAAGCTGCGGCGCTCGCGGACCGCAGTGGTTCTGAATCCCTTCCGCTGTACGGGGTTCCGATTGCCGTCAAAGACAATCTGCCGGTTGCGGGTGAGCCGATGCTGGCCGGATCGAGCGCAGGAAGCAACGTGCCCTCGGGTGCCGATCACGAAGTCGTCGCACGATTGCGAGCGGCAGGGGCCGTCGTCGTCGGCCTGACCGCGATGCCGGAGCTCGGTGCCTGGGGCGTGACGGACCGTCCCGGTGTGATCACCAGGAATCCGTGGAACCTCGAGCGCACCGCGGGCGGGTCGTCCGGTGGCAGTGCGGCCGCTGTCGCCGCAGGCATGGTGCCCGTCGCGCAGGGCAACGACGGACTCGGCTCGATCAGAAGTCCAGCAGCGTGCTGCGGACTGGTCGGCATCAAACCCGGGTTCGGTCTGGTGCCCGCAGGCATCGGTGGCAACGACTGGTACGGAATGGCCGAAAACGGTCCGCTTGCAACCACAGTCGCCGACGCAGCGCTCGTCCTGTCGGTGATGGCCGATCAGCCGGAACTTGCGACGATCGGACATCCAGGAAAGCTGAAGATCGGTCTCGCGGTCGGATCGCCGTCGCCGATCGTCCGCGTCGACCGGCACTGGACAGCAGCCGCGCGGACGGCGGGAGGCGTGTTCGCCTCGGCAGGGCACCTGGTGCAGACGACGGTACTGCCGTATCCGAAGAACCCGGTCGGTGAGATCGCGCGCTGGACCGCGTCGACCGCGCTCGATGCGCGAGACCTCGATCGCACGCGGTTGCAGAAGCGGTCGCGCGGGCATGTGCGGCTCGGCAAAGCCGCAACGCGTCTCGGACTGGTCAAGTCCGCACAGTCCGATCGTCTCGACACCAACCTGCGCGAATTCTTCGCCGAATTCGATGTCGTTCTCACGCCGATGCTGGCGCAATCGCCGCCGAAGGCCGAAGCATTCAGCGAAAAATCGTGGCTGTCGAACATGGTCGCGAGCATTCGATATGCGCCCTACGCGGCACTGTGGAACGTGTCGGGCTATCCCGCGGCAAGTGTCCCGATCGGAATACACCCGGTCACCGGGACACCGCTCGCCGTCCAGATTGCGGCGGCACCCGGTCGCGAGGCCGTCATTCTCGCTCTCGCCGCGCAGCTGGAACAACGTCGGCCGTGGGCGCGTCTTGCGCCTGACTGCTAGAGGCGGCTACGCCGCTCGTGAGTCCTTTTGGTGGTTCCGCCCTCCGAAAAGACTCACGATCGGCGCAGCCGCCTTATCCCTAGGACGTCGGCACCGATCGAGATCAGCGCCGACGGCACGGCTGGACTTGTCGACGGCAACGACACGATCTCGTTGATCATGATCTGCACGGCCTGAACACGTAGCCGTGCCCGTGCGTAGTCGAGCTCGGGATGGATCAGTCGGAGCAGGTGTACCCACTCGGCAATGTAGGAGCGCTGAGCGTTGCGCGCACGAGTGCGTTCGGCTTCGGGTAAGTGCATCGACTCGGAAACGATCAGCGTGGTGATGTGTGGGTTGTCGGAGAAGGTGGTGCAGTAGCCGACGAGTAGTCGGTGCAGGCCGTCTTGCGGATCGCGCGCCGCAGCGAAGGCCCTGTTCATCTCGAGCTGCAGATATTCGTCACCTCGAAAGATGGCCGCCGCGAGGATGTCCGATTTGTTCGGGAAGTGGCTGTAGACACTCGGTCCGGCCATACCGACGCAAGCTCCGATGTCGTCGACACTCACGCTCGAGTAGCCGTTCGTCGCGAACAGGCGAGTGGCTTCGGCGAGAATGGCTTCGCTCCGTGATCGTGCGGTCAGCGCTCCAGGCGGCGCGATCGCACCGGCCGATCGCTCGCCCACCCGCGGAACGCGAGCGGCCAGCACGGACGCGACGAGTTCGCTCAGTACCGTGACGAATTCGGGCTCCGGTAGCGAAACACCGTGGAAGGAAATGCTGTTCGCGACGGCAAGAGCGCTCTTGGCGAGGAAGTCTGCCTGGGCAGCGCCGAGGTCTCCCCGCGTGCGGACGATCGCGGCAGCGACCCGACCTTCGATTCGACGCGTTTCCGCGCGCATCGCCTTGCGCTCGGCCGGTAGCAGGTGGCGCGCTTCGCGGCGCCAGAGCACGCCAATGCCTCGGTATTCCACAGCGGCCGCTGCCAATACACTTGCGATGTCGACCGAGGTGTCGGATTCTGCCGCGGTCAGCGACGCAGCGACCTTGGCGAGCGCGGTCGAGACGACCGTCGCAAGTAGGTCCTGCTTGCCACGGAAGTGCCGGTACAGTGCCGACGGACCGATCGCGACCGCTGCCGCGACATCGCTCATTCCCACATCGGCAAAGCCGTTGCGGTAGAACAAGTCCGCGGCAGCGTCGACGATCAGCTGGCGGCGGTTGGCGGGCCGTGTGCCCCGAAGCGGACCGACCGCTTCGGGATCGGTCGTCATGGTCGGCCGACGCCGGCGAGGTCAGGAGACCTGATGTGCGGCTGTATCCCAATACTGTTTGCGCAGTTCGCGTTTGAGAATCTTTCCGGCACCCGACATCGGCAGTGCGTCGACGAATTCGACGCTGCGTGGTGACTTGTAGCCTGCGATCAAGGATTTGCAATGCGCCCGGATCTCGTCCTCGGTCGCCGAAGTTTCGGGCAGCAGCACTACGACGGCGTGTACCCGTTCGCCCCACTCTTCGTCCGGTACGCCGATCACCGCACATGCGGCAACCGCCGGATGGCCGGCGAGTGCGTTCTCCACCTCGGCCGAATAGACGTTCTCGCCGCCGGTGATAATCATGTCCTTGATGCGATCGACGATGAAGACGTAGCCGTTCTCGTCCATGCGGCCGCCATCGCCGGTGTGCATCCAGCCATCGCGGATTGCTGCGGCTGTATCGTCGGGTCGGTTCCAGTAGCCGAGCATGACGCTGTCGCCACGAACGACGACCTCGCCGACCACACCCCTGTCGACCTCGTTGTCGTCCGGATCCACGATCCTGACTTCGACGTGCGGAGCAGCGCGTCCGGCAGCGCGACGCAGCTCGGGGTTGTCGTGATCTGCTGGGTGGAGAAGTGTTGCGACGGGCGACAATTCGGTCATGCCGTAGGCCTGCGTGAACCCGGCCGACGGGAACACCTTGCGGGCCCGTTCCAGCAATGCCACCGAGATCGGGGACGCCCCGTACACAAGGTGATCGAGCGAGGACAGGTCGAAATCGCCAATCGCTGGATCGTCGACAAGCATCTGGATCATCGTCGGCACCAGCAGCGCATCGGTCGCCGCGTGCTCCGCGATTGCTTTCATGACACCGGCTGGTGTGAACATCGGCACGATGACGTGCGTCGAACCGACGAGGTTGCCTGCCGTCCACGAGGCGATGTCTGCGAGGTGGAACATCGGCGCCGCGTGCAGCAGTCGCCCCAACGGCGAAATGAACTGCCCCGAAGCGAGACTGCCGATTGCCGACGTCAGCAGGTTCGTGTGGCTCAACATGACGCCCTTGGGATGACCGGTGGTGCCGCCGGTGTAGAAGACGCCGACCAGTTCGTCACCGCCGGTACGGGTGTCCTCGATCGGATCGTTGCTCGAAACGAGGTCTTCGTAGGCGAGCGCCCCGTCCGGCACAGCGCCTTCACCACAAAAGATGATCGTCGCCAATCCGGGAAACTGTTGCCGCAGAGCGGGGATCATCGGAGCGAAGGTGTCGTCGACGAACAGGATTCGGGTGTCGGACTCGACGAGGGAGTAGGAAATTTCCGCGGGGCTCCAGCGGATGTTCACCGGATTCACTGCAGCGCCGATCCACGGCACCGCGAACAAGTACTCGTGATAGCGATCGGAGTTCAGTGCCAGGATGCCGACTCGGTCGCCACGTGCGACGCCGAGCGACGAAAGAGCGCCTGCCAAACGTGCGATCCGGTCGGCGGATTCGGCGAAGGTGCGCGTGCGGCCGCCGAAGATCGTCGCCGGGCGATCAGGCCGCTGCTGTACGTTGCGGTGCAGTGATTGTGTCAAATACATTGCTGTTCCTTCAGATTCGGATTCTTGGCGTGGATGCGCTACAGCGAGCGCGCGATCAGTTCCTTCATGACTTCGTTCGCGCCCGCGTAGATCCGCTGGACCCTGGCATCGGCGTACATACGCGCGATCGGATACTCGAGCATGTATCCGTAGCCGCCGAAGAGTTGCACACAACGGTCGACGACCTGACCCTGGATTTCCGTTGTGTACGCCTTCGCCATCGACGCTGTCGCGCCGTCGAGTTCGCCGCGAAGATGGCGCTCGATGCAGCTGTCGACGAACACGCGTGACACGTGCGCGAGGGTGGCGCACTCCGCGAGTTCGAAACGTGTGTTCTGCATCTCGAACAGTGTGGCCCCGAATGCTTTGCGTTCCTTGGTGTAGCGCACCGTCAACGCGACTGCAGCCTCGGTCGCAGCGGCCGCGCACACTGCGACGACCAGCCGCTCGTGAGCGAGTTGCTTCATGAGGTAGCCGAAGCCGGCTCCCTCCTCACCAAGGAGATTGGCTGCCCGAACACGGACATCGGTGAACGACAGTTCCGCGGTGTCCTGACCTTTCATGCCGACCTTGTTCAGCAGACGGCCGACCTCGTAACCCGGTGGGTCTGCTGTTTCGACGACGATCAGCGACGTACCCTTTGCGCCCGCACTCGGATCGGTCTTGACGACGACGATCACGAGATCGGCGTGTTTTCCGTTCGAGATGAACGTCTTGGATCCGTTGACGATGTAGTGATCACCGTCGCGAACAGCTGTGCTGCGCAACGCCTTCAGGTCCGATCCCGCGCCAGGCTCGGTCATGGCGATGGCGCCGACGATGGCACCACTGGCCATACCAGGAAGCCAACGTTGCTTCTGCTCCTCGCTGCCGTACGCAAGGATGTAATGAGCGACCAGACCGCTGTGCACCATGTTGCCGAATGCGGTATCGCCGAGTCCGTACTGAGCGTCGAACAGGGCGAAATCGTGGGCGAGTGTCCCGCCCCCGCCGCCGTACTCCTCGGGTATCGATGCGCACAGCAGGCCGAGGGCGCCCGCCTGGTTCCAGAATTCGCGATCGACGTGCTTCTGGTCGGCAAACCGTTCCTGGTGCGGAATGAGTTCTGCTTCGAAGAACTTCGTGGCCATGTCTTTCAGAGCGACGATCTCGTCGTCGATCCATGGCGAGCGGTACACAGCGGTGGTCACGTGAATTCCGTTCTCAGATGCTGAAACCGCCACCGCAGACGAGGGTCTGCGCGCTGACGTAGTCGGATTCGGGTGTGCACAGCAGGTAGACCGAGCCGGCTGCTTCGGTCGGTGTGCCTGCGCGGCCGAGGGGAATCATCTGCTCCATCGCAGCGAGCAGATGCGGGTTGACGCCGACTTTGAGCTTCTTGCCCTCGATGTCGATGGTGCTGCTGCCGTCGGCCGATGCCTCCGTGAGTCTGGTCTTGATGAAACCGAAGGCAACGGTGTTGACGGTGACGTTGTAGCGGCCCCACTCCTTGGCCAGCGTCTTGGTCAGACCGTTGATGCCTGCCTTGGCAGCCGAGTAGTTCGCCTGGCCCGCGTTGCCGCCGGTGCCTGCCATCGAGGAGATGTTGACGACCTTGCGGCAGGGAATCGGCTCGCCCGCTTCCTTGGCCTTCTTGGCCGCGGCAGCGATGACGGGCTGCGCTGCGCGCAAGATTTTGAACGGTGCTTTGAGGTGCACGTCGAGGATCGCGTCCCACTGTTCGTCCGTCATCTTCTGGATGACCGAATCCCAGGTGTAGCCGGCATTGTTGATGATGATGTCGAGTCCGCCGAACGAATCGACGGCGGTCTGGACGAAACGCTCCGCGAAGCCGTCCTCGGTAACGCTGCCTGCGCAGGCAACAGCTTTGCCGCCGGCGGCTTCGATGTCGGCCACAGTTTCCGCGGCCGGATCGGCGTCGAGATCGTTGACGACGACGCTTGCGCCTTCACGGGCGAGCTTGAGCGCGATCTCGCGTCCGATGCCGCGGCCCGAGCCGGAGACGATGGCGACCTTGCCTTCGAGAGTTCCCATGTGTTGCAGTCCTTTTCGGTTCGGATGATCAGACGGCGACGACTGCGTCGCCGGTGAGGGTGATTTGGCCGTCAGCGAGGGTGACGGTGAGGGCGAGCGTTGCGCGGCGTTCGCCGTCGACATCGTCGATCGCGACGACCTCGCCCGTGGCGGTCGGCTTTCCGTGCACAGGTGTGATCGAGGCGAAGCGGACGCCGTAGGACCGAATCGCCTGCGGATCAACCCAATTGGTGAGCAGTCGACCGAGGTAGGCCATCGACAGCATGCCGTGCGCGAAGACGTCCTCCAGGCCGATCGACTTGGCCACGTCGAGGTCGACGTGCATCGGATTGTGGTCGCCGGACGCGCCTGCGAAGAGCGCAAGGGTTGTTCGGGAAATCGCGGCGATCTCGAGCGGTGGCAGTTGGGTGCCGACCTCGATTGTGTCGGTAGCTGTCATTTGTTCGCTCCTGCCGGGTTGCGGACCACGATGATCGTTGTCAGATCGGCGACGGCGGAACCGTCGGCGCGGGTCACCGCGGTGTCTTTGACGATGAAGTCCAACGCTCCGCCCTTCTTGCTGTAGACGTCGGAGATCGTCGACGTCGCAGTCAAGGTGTCGCCGGGGTAGGCGGCGGAGTGATAGACGAAACGCTGCTCGCCGTGCAGGACGTAGCGGAGATCGATCTCGAGATCCGCAGCCCAACCGAACGGGTTCGGGTTCTCGAGTTCGATCGAGAAGAAGAAGGTCGGCGGTGCGGGGATGTCGCGATGTCCAGCGGCTCTGGCGGCTTCGGGATCGGTGAAGATCGGGTTGGTCTCGCCGATTGCCTTGGCGAAGAAGCGAAGTCGACCGGCATCGAGGGTCAGTTCGGTGCCTGGGAAAGTCGTCCCGATGATGTTGGTGTCGAGTGCCACGGAGATCAGCTCACTTTCTCGTAGAGGGTGACGACTGCGGCTCCGCCGAGTCCGATGTTGTGCTGGAGCGCGAGGTTGACGCCCTCGACCTGACGGCCCTGCGCCTGACCTCGCAACTGCCACACCAGTTCTGCGCACTGCGCGAGACCGGTCGCGCCGAGGGGGTGTCCTTTCGACAGCAGACCGCCCGACGGGTTCGTCACGACCTGGCCGCAGTAGGTGTTGTTCCCGTCGGCGATGAACTTTTCCGCGGTGCCTTCGGGCGTGAAGCCGAGACCCTCGTAGGTGAGAAGTTCGTTGGTCGTGAAGCAGTCGTGCAGCTCGACGACGCGGATGTCTTCCGGTCCGACACCTGCCGCCTCGTAGACCTGATCGGCAGCGGCTTTGGCCATGTCGTAGCCGACCACGCGAAGCATGTCGCCGGAGAACGTCGACGGGAAGTCGGTGGTCATCGCTTGGGCCTTGATCACGACGGAATCGTCGAGTCCGTGCGCGGCGGCGAATTGTTCGCTGCACAGAATTGCCGCGGCTGCTCCGCACGTAGGCGGGCAACACTGCAGGCGGGTGAGGGGACCGAAGATTCGTGGGGATTCCAGGACCTCCTCGACGGTGATCGGATCGCGGAAGACGGCGTACGGATTGTTGGCGGCGTGCTTGCGTGCCTTGACGGCGATCTGCGCGAACACCTTCGGGTCGACGCCGTACTTGTTGGCGTACGCGGTGCCCGCGCCGCCGAAGTACTGCGCGGCGAACGGGGCGTCGTTGTCCCAGCCCTGCAGCGCCTTGGTGCTGTCGTTGAATCGGTCGAATGCGTTGGGTCGATCGCTCCACATCGATCCGAGTGCGCCGCGTTGCATCTGTTCGAATCCGAGGGCGATCACGCATTCCGCTGCGCCGGTCTCGATCGCCTGTCGCGCGAGGAACAGCGCGGTGGATCCGGTCGAGCAGTTGTTGTTGACGTTCATGATCGGGATGCCGCTCTGGCCGAGGCCGTAGAGCGCTGCCTGGCCGGACGTGGAATCGCCGTAGACGTAGCCGACGTAGGCCTGCTGCACCGACGTGTAGTCCACGCCCGCGTCGGCGAGTGCCTTCCGCGCTGCCTGTTCGCCCATCGCGCCGTACGGCTCGGCGTTTCTCGGTGTCTTGAAAGGAATCATTCCGACGCCCGCTACCACTACTCGTTTGCTCATGCGCGACCTCTCCGAATCGAACCTAGGTGATATTCACTTAGTAGACCGTAGTCGGGGTAAAACCGCAATAGGCGCGATTCTTTGCGTTCCTGAATCCCTAGATCTGATTCACATCGTCGAGTAGCGCCCCAACGTCCGCCCGCGCCTGGTTGGACCTTCAATCAGATTTCTGATAGCCATTAGCTATGGAGCCGCACTTGCGTGACCTGCGATACTTCGTCGCCGTCGCCGAGGAATTGCATTTCACCAATGCCGCAGTGCGACTCGGGATCGCGCAACCGACGCTGTCGCGCCAGATCCGCCAACTGGAAACACAGTTGGAAACGACGCTCTTCGACCGTGACCAGCGGTCGGTCGCGCTCACGGTTGCAGGTAAGGAACTGCTCGAAGGTGCGCGCAGCATTCTTGCGGCATGGAACGGGATCAGCCTGCGGCTCAACCATGCGGGGGAGACGCTGCGAGTAGGTCTGCAAACGGCGATAAACCGCGGCCTGCTCAACGATCTCGAACGTGGAAGCGGGCAGACCCTCGAATTCCACCCCTCGCCATGGAGTGACCCGACCTGTGGCCTCGCGACTCGGAAAGCGGATCTGGCGCTCGCCTGGGTCCCGCCGGCCGACGAACGGTATCTTTCGCGCGCCCTCCGCAGTGAGCTGCAGTGGATTATCATGCCCGAAAGCCATCGACTGGCCGAATCCGACGGGGTGAACATGGTCGACCTACTCGACGAGCCCTTCATTGCCCTGCCGCCCGAAGCCGGAGCCCTTCGCGACTACTGGCTCGCGACCTACGCGCGCGATGGTCGCCCCGTCGTCGTCGGCGCCGAAGCCGACACAGCCGAAGAGAAGATCGAAGCAATCGAGCATGGACTCGGCATCTGCTTGATCGCCGAGGGTGCTGTGCCGCTCTACCGCTGGCCGGGCATCGTCGCTCGACCGGTTCTCGACCTCGCGCCGTGTGAACTGTCGATAGCCTGGCGGGTCGACGACGATCGTGATGCAGTGCGTGACTTCGTCTCTCACGCGTCGGGTCGGTAGGCGCTCATCGTGGTGAGCGCCGCGCCGGAGGCCGAGATCAGGGATTGGTTGCGTGCCTACGTTGCGGAAAACCTCAATCCCGAGCGGATGATTCCGCTCGTCGACCGACTCGACTCGCGAATTGTTGCGCTTGTTCCCGGGCTCGCCGACCGCGAACTGCAGCACGATCTGAGAGCTAGTACCAGAGCGCAGTTGCACAGTCTGCTCGTTGCCTTCACGGACGACGAATTCAACGTCGTCGTGCCGCCCGAGGCGCATACCCTCGCGCGAACGGTCGCGCGGCGCGGCCTGGAACTGCGTGTTCTCATGCATATCTATCGGGCCGGTCAGCAGGCGGGCACCGAGTACATGGCCGACGTGATCACCGAACAGGATCTGCCGTACACATTCGAGCGGGCAATTCTCCTTCGCCTTTTCGAGTTGGCGAACAAGTGGCTAGGTATCTCGCTGGAGTTGCTGACCGATACCTTCGTCGAAGAGCGGGAACTGAGCCTGCGCGATGTGTTCACCCGCCGTGCCGAAACGGTCCGCGCGATCCTTGCGGGCGATGCGACCGACACCGACACTGCGTCGAGGCGGCTCGGCTATCGACTCCCCGGACGCCATGTCGCGTTTGTCGTCTGGTCCGACGACGCTGCGGCGGACGGCGACGTGATCACCGCGCTGGATCGCGTCGCGGCGTCGATCGCAGAGCGGGTAGGTGCGACCAACAAGCTGACGGTGCCATCGGGTGCGCGGGGATTGTGGGCCTGGCTGGCGTTCGATTCGGCGACGGATCTGGTCGACCTGCGCTCCGATCGGTTGGCAGACAGCTCGATTCGCGTCGCACTCGGTGGCTGGGGAACCGGTGTTGCCGGTTTTCGCCGCAGCCACCGCGAGGCTGTCGCGGCGCGGGCCGTCGCGCAGAGCGCGGGTGGGTCCGAGTGGCTGACCGACTACCGAGACGTGGAGCTGGTGCACCTACTGTCTGCGGATCGAGAAGGTATGCGCGCGTTGATATCTCGCGAGCTCGCAGGCATCGACGGTCTGGACGTCGGCTCGGCGCGCCTGCGGCATACGCTGCACGTCTACCTGCAGTGCCAGCGCAGTCCGGATGCGGCGGCCAAGGTGCTCGGCGTCCACAAGAACACCGTCAGATACCGCATCCAGCGAGTCGAAGAACTCCTCGGTCACGACGTCAAAGGCCGAAGGCTGCAGCTCGAGACCGCACTGGCGTGCGCTGCAACCTACGGGGTGAGCGGCTAGCGCCCAGGTATCAGCATTCAGGCGTGCGTGTGCGTGTGCGGGTGCGCGTGGGTGTGCTGGCGAGCGTGAATACGTCGCAACGGCGGATCGTTCTTGGGTGGAACCTTACGAGCAGGCAGGTCGTCGAGCAGGCGAGCGGTGATCGCGGCGATCTCCGCTACGGCCACATCGACGGCAGCCTTGTTGTTCGCCGAGATGGAGGACAGACCACCAACCTTGCGAACGTATTGCAGCGCTGCCGCGGTGATCTCGTCCTGCGTCGCAGGTGGCTCCAGTCCGCGTAGTGCGGTGATGTTTCGGCACATGTTTTCAGCCTACGTGTCGGTCGATGGGTTGGCAGGCGCGTTGGGAGGGCTCGAGGACGCGACCCTTTCGAGCGCGCGCAGATCGTTTTCGAGCGTCCGGAACACCCAGTAGACGCCGACGAACGCAATCGCGCTTCCGACGCACAGAACCCGGATAGGAACGATCACGTCGGCCAGATCGTCGGGCGGAATGAACGTCGCTCCCGCAACGCCTATCAGCGGCACGGCCGCGGCGATGGCGAGGTAGAAGGTGCTGCGCCGATCGAGTAGGCGCAGCATCGTCGCGTCGTCGTCGCTGATGGCACCGTGCGGCAGGAAGATCGGATACAGACACCGCACGGCGTAGAAGTTGACGAGGAAGAACGGGTAGGCCACGGCGATCGCGCCGCATACGATCTGCGTCGCGAAGAAGTGGATGTAGGTGCCGGTGGCGATCTCGGTGCCGGTGACCGCGAGTGTGACCGGCACCCCGATGCCGGCGATCACCCATAAACAGAAGCAAGCCAACGCATTTCGATGACCGAGCCGCAACGTGTCCGCACGCGCTCTGGCCAGGGCCGCGGCGTCGTAGGACCGGCCTTTCCGTAGACCGAGTGAGACGAACCAGAGGTGATACAGGAAGACGTTCGTCGCAATGAAGCCGAGCAGAAACGCGATCGAGTACGTCCACAGGGTCAGCTGGGTAAAGCGTTGTTGCGCATCGTCATCGAGTTTGCTGATGATCAGCGTGGCGTTGTGGTTGTAGCCGTAGGCGATCGCAAGCGCATTGGGAACGGCGATCGCGAGCGCCATCACCGGTAACGCCCACAAACGCAACCGCAGTCGCCAACTGCGCGGGGGCGGATCTACGAGATCCCGGGCATGCGCGTCGAGGCACACGTCGAGTTGCTGAGCCATCTCGTTTCCGGTGGACCAACGATCCGCGGGCTCGGGTGCCAGCGCTTTCAGCAGCACTCGACGCAGGGCCGTCGGGCAATCGGCGGGGAGATCTTCGGGAGCGGGATGACGTCCGTCGCGGCGGCGCCGCAGCATCGCTTCGAGTGTGGTTCGGTCACCTGCCTGCGCGATGTCGCTGTCATCGAACGGCTTGACGCCCGTAAGGAGTTCCCACAGCACCACAGCCAACGAGTACAGATCGCTGCGCGTGTCCAGATCGGCGGCTGTAACCCCGGAGTCGGGTTGCACGACGGAAAGCTGCTCCGGCGACATGTACGCCAGTGACCCGCCGAAGTAGGCGACCGGACTCGACCCCGACACGTTGCCGCTGAAACTGATGTTGAAGTCGGCAAGCTTCGGTACCCCTTCGGCCGTCAGCAGAACGTTCGCCGGTTTGACGTCACGATGCAGCACGCCGTGGCGGCCCGCGTAGTCGAGCGCGTCCGCCAACCGACGACCGAGCCACGCAACGGTCTCGGGCCAGGAGAGTTCGGCCAGCTCCGTTCGAACGCCTGGCTCACTCGGGCGGATCTCGCCCTTGTCGGCGAGGCCCGCGTCGATCACGTCCAAAAGCAAGCGCCCCGACCGCTGTTCGACCGGTGTCGTACGAACCTTCTTCAGGACGTCGAGCAACGTTCCGCCGGGAACGTACTGCATGTACAGCAGCCGCAGCTTTCGTCCCTCGAGCACTCGCTGATCGAAGACCCGAACGATGTAGTCGTGATCGAGTTGGGCGAGCGTCTGCGGTTCGGTGCCGTGGTCCTCGGAAATCTTGACGGCGACGAGCCGCTGCATCGACCGCTGTCTGGCCAGAAACACCTTCGCGAACGCGCCTCGGCCGAGGCTCGTCATGAGGTCGAAGTCGCTGATGCGCTGTCCGACGTCGACTTCGTCCAGTGCAATCGGGTTCCCCGAGTGCGCTATGAGCGTGCCGTCGAAATCTCCGGTTGTCAGGATGGACGACAGTTCGTCGGCCTGGTCGGGGAACTGCTCGGTGTATTCGGCTGCATCGACGGATTGCCCGCTGCGGCGTCGGACGATGAACTCCTCGTAGATCAAATCGGGAGGCAGCGGCATCGCACGCAGTTCGGGAAGTTCATCGCAATACTCGGCGAGGCGTTTGTGGCGCTCGCCGCCGCGATCGGCACCGAGCCACCGGTGTTCGAGGTCGATCTTGACGAGTTCGATCATCGTGACGCGGCGGATCGCAGGTGACTGCGGGACGTAACTGATCAGATCGGGGGGCGTATCCGACGCCGTCAGACCGTTCCAGGCGGCGGCGAAACGCTCGACGACATCCGCGAGCACGGTCCGCGATTGCCCACCGACAGGCTCCGCGGCGTCGGACGCCGCGGTCGGTTCGGTCGATCGAGCGGTGTGAATCCCGGTGCCGGGAACCATTCTGCAGATGCTATCCGGGCATGGGAGGTTGCACCGCGATTGCTAGCGATCGGGGCTGTCGCAACCCGGCTGGGAACCTCTCGTATCGCGCGGACGTTGTAGGCGTGAGCGAGTGCGGCACCTATCCGGCGAGACTGCCTGCTATCTGGACACCGAACCTTCGCGGTAACCTGGTTTCCTCCGGCGGGAAAGACCGAAACACTCGATGATCCGAGTTCACGCGAAAGGACTGGCCATCGCGGCCGACGCTGTATGAACCGCAAGACTGTGTTTCGAAACCTGGCGATACTTGCCGCCGTCCTCCTTGCCGTCTACGCATTCAGCTACTTCGGTAACGACACACGTGGCTGGCAGAACGTGGACACCTCCGTCGCGCTGTCGCAGCTGAAGGACAAAAACGTCGACGAGGTGCAGATCGACGACCGCGAGCAGCAAATTCGCCTGAAGCTCAAGAACGGCAACGACGCGACCGACGGAAAGACCCAGGTCATCGCGAAGTACCCGAACGCGGCGTCGGGCGACGTCTTCCGCGCTGTGCAGGATTCCGGGGCCACCAAGTTCAACACCGAGGTCAACGGCGAAAGTTGGGTCAGCTCGCTGCTGTTGTTCGTGCTGCCGCTCGTGATCCTGCTCGGGCTGTTCATCTTCGTCATGGGCCGCATGCAGGGTGGCGGTCGCGGCGGGGTGATGGGCTTCGGTAAGTCGAAGGCGAAGCAGCTGACGAAGGACATGCCGAAGACGACGTTCTCCGACGTCGCCGGTGCCGACGAAGCTGTCGAAGAGCTCTACGAGATCAAGGACTTCCTGCAGAATCCGGCGCGCTACCAAGCACTCGGCGCGAAGATTCCACGGGGCGTGCTCCTGTACGGCCCGCCCGGAACAGGTAAAACACTTCTTGCCCGCGCGGTCGCAGGCGAGGCAGGCGTTCCGTTCTTCACCATCTCCGGCTCCGATTTCGTCGAGATGTTCGTCGGTGTCGGTGCGTCGCGAGTGCGTGACCTTTTCGAACAGGCGAAACAGAACAGTCCCTGCATCATTTTCGTCGACGAGATCGATGCGGTCGGCCGTCAGCGCGGCGCAGGCCTCGGCGGTGGGCACGACGAACGCGAACAGACGCTCAACCAGCTGCTCGTCGAGATGGACGGCTTCGGTGAGCGCACCGGCGTCATCCTGATCGCCGCTACCAACCGTCCCGACATCCTCGATCCCGCACTCCTGCGGCCAGGACGTTTCGATCGCCAGATCCCGGTCGGCAATCCCGATCTCGCCGGTCGCCGGTCGATCCTTCGTGTGCACTCGAAGGGCAAGCCGATAGCCACCGACGCAGACCTCGACGGTTTGGCGAAGCGGACGGTCGGCATGTCGGGCGCCGATCTGGCGAACGTGATCAACGAGGCCGCATTGCTGACCGCGCGCGAAGGCGGCACCGTGATCGTGGGCGACGCGTTGGAGGAAGCCGTCGACCGAGTCATCGGCGGGCCCCGTCGCAAGAGCCGGATCATCAGCGAGCACGAAAAGAAGATCACGGCCTATCACGAGGGTGGCCACACCCTTGCCGCGTGGGCAATGCCTGACATCGAGCCCGTCTACAAGGTGACGATCCTTGCCCGCGGTCGTACCGGCGGCCACGCCATGACGGTGCCCGAAGACGACAAGGGCCTGATGACGCGTTCGGAGATGATCGCGCGTCTCGTCATGGCGATGGGTGGGCGAGCAGCCGAGGAATTGGTGTTCCACGAGCCGACCACGGGTGCGTCGTCCGATATCGATCAGGCGACCAAAATTGCTCGCGCAATGGTGACCGAATACGGCATGAGTGCGAAGCTCGGCGCTGTCCGTTACGGCCAGGAGCAGGGCGATCCTTTCCTCGGTCGGTCGATGGGTGTCGCACCGGATTACTCGCACGAGATCGCCCGCGAGATCGACGAGGAAGTGCGCAACCTGATCGAGGCCGCACACACAGAGGCCTGGGCGATTCTCAACGAGTACCGCGACGTGCTGGATATCTTGGCGACCGAGCTGCTCGAGCGAGAAACGTTGCACCGCAAGGACTTGGAAGAAATCTTCGGCGACGTCGAGAAGCGTCCTCGGATCACAGCGTTCAACGATTTCGGCGGTCGTACGCCGTCGGACAAGCCGCCGGTCAAGACCCCGCGCGAACTGGCGACCGAACGTGGCGAGACGTGGCCGCCCGAGTTGCCACCGACGCCGAGCGATCCGTCACAGCTGCCGCGGCACGCTCCGGCGAACGGCTATCACCAGCCTGCGCCGGTTCCGGGTGGCGGCTACGGTCCGCCGCAGCGGCAGGCACCGCAACCATCGCGTCCCGACTACGGCGCACCAGCTGGTTGGTCGGCGCCCGGTTGGCCGCCGCAGGAGACCGACGAACCTCACGGTCCGACACCGGGGGATCGGTGGACGCCGGGGCAGCATGGCTATCAGCCAGGTCAGCCACCTCGACCGCCGCAGGGCAACGGTCCTTCCGGACCGACGCACGCCTGGAATCCGCAGCCAGGTGGCCGACACGACGGATCGGATCGATACGGCCCGAACGGCGAATCTGAATCCTGGGAAGGCCCGAACGGGCGCCATTAGGGTCCGGCCTAGGGTTTAGCCGCAGGGCTCTATTCGAATGCTCGACCGTCGGATGCTCGGCCTGACGACAGGCCCTGACGCCGAAGGGGAGCCACAAACTGGAGGTGGTGTCACTTGGCGCTCGAGCAGCTCGATGGCAACGGCAACGCCGGGGAATTCGCCGAGGCACTGCAGACCGGCAATCCTTTCGATCAGCCGCGGGCCGAAGCCGCCGTACGTGAGCTGTTGCTGGCGGTCGGCGAGGATCCGGATCGCGAAGGACTGAAAGACACGCCTGCGCGGGTCGCTCGTGCCTACCGCGAAATGTTCGCAGGCCTCTTCGTCGAACCTGCAGAAGTTCTCAACACCACGTTCGACGAAGGTCACCAGGAGTTGGTGCTGGTCCGCGACATCCCGCTGTACTCGACCTGCGAGCATCACCTCGTCGCGTTCCATGGGGTCGCGCACGTCGGGTACATCCCCGGCACCACCGGCCGCGTCACCGGGCTGTCGAAGATTGCGCGCGTTGTCGACCTGTACGCGAAACGACCGCAGGTCCAGGAACGGCTGACGAGTCAGATCGCCGATGCTCTGATGCGGAAGTTGGATCCCCGCGGAGCGATCGTCGTGGTCGAGGCCGAGCATCTATGCATGGCGATGCGCGGAATTCGCAAGCCAGGAGCAAGTACAACGACCTCGGCGGTGCGTGGACTCTTCCAGTCGAGCGCGGCCTCACGATCCGAGGCCCTGGACCTGATGTTTCGCAAGTGAGCGCCCTGCCCGCGGCGCGCCACGATCGTGGTCTCGTCGTGATGGGTGTTCTGAACGTGACGAGTGATTCGTTTTCCGACGGTGGCCGTTATCTCGATCACGACGCCGCGATTGCGCACGGGGTCGAGCTCGCGGAAGCAGGCGCCGACATCATCGATGTCGGCGGCGAGTCGACGCGGCCAGGAGCCGCACGCGTCGATCCAGCTGTCGAAGCAGCGCGAATCGTCCCTGTGATCGAAGATTTGGTTGCAGCCGGCATCCGTGTCAGCGTCGACACGATGCGGTCGTCGGTCGCCGCCGCTGCGATTTCCGCCGGTGCTTCGGTGGTCAACGACGTATCGGGGGGCCGGGCGGATGCTGCGATGAAGACCGTCGTCGCGGCGGCGAAGGTGCCATGGATCCTGATGCATTGGCGGTCGGCGGCGGACTATGTCCACACCGGTTCCGCTGAACACTACGACGATGTTGTCGCCGAGGTCCGTGCAGAACTGCTGGTACAGGTCGATTCGGCCGTTGAAGCGGGAGTGGATCCGACTGCGATCGTGCTCGATCCCGGCCTCGGATTCGCGAAGAATGCCGACCACAACTGGGCTCTGCTAGCCGCATTGCCCGAGCTCACCGAGCTTGGTTTCCCGATCTTGATCGGTGCGTCGAGGAAACGTTTTCTCGGCAGCCTGCTTGCCGAAGACGGGGTGATTCGGCCCCCCGACGGCCGCGAGACAGCGACGGCTGTCGTGTCGGCACTGGCAGCGGTCAACGGCGCGTGGGGCGTTCGGGTCCACGACGTCGCAGGCACAGTCGATGCGCTGCGGGTCAGCGCCGCCTGGCGTGCCGCTGGGGAAGGCGCGAACCATGTCTGATCGCATCGAACTCGTCGGCCTCGAGGTATTCGGCCACCACGGGGTGTTCGACCACGAACGCCGTGACGGCCAGCTGTTTCTTGTCGACATCACAGTCTGGTTGGACATGTCGCACGCAGCGGTCACCGACGACCTCGCCGCCACCGTCGACTACGGCGGTCTTGCTGCTCGTGCGGCCGCGATCGTGGCAGGTCCGCCTCGGAATCTGATCGAGACGGTTGCCGTCGAGATCGCCGAGGACGTCATGACGCTCGAACTTGTGCACGCTGTCGAGGTCATGCTGCACAAACCGG
This sequence comes from Antrihabitans spumae, assembly GCF_043944905.1. Taxonomy (NCBI): domain Bacteria; kingdom Bacillati; phylum Actinomycetota; class Actinomycetes; order Mycobacteriales; family Nocardiaceae; genus Antrihabitans; species Antrihabitans spumae. The sequence continues at coordinate 80,697 of NZ_JBIMSN010000106.1, read as the reverse complement.
CCGCGCCGATCCCGCTTACCTTTGCCGATGTCCGCGTCGTCGCTCGTCGATCTCGCAAGGGCGCTCGCCGCAGCACCGACGATCCAGGACTGCTCGAGTGAGCAGAGCAGTGCTGTCGATCGGTTCCAACATGGGCGATCGAGTGCAGAATCTGCAGTCGGTTCTCGATGCTTTCGGAGCGGCCGTCGTCGATGTTTCACCTGTATATACAACTGCGCCGTGGGGTGGGATCGATCAGGACGACTTTCTCAACGCGATACTCGTCGTCGACGATCCCGATGTCGATTGTCTCGGCTGGCTGCACCGCGGTCAGCAACTAGAGCAGGAAGCTGCCAGGACGCGGACCGTCGTGTGGGGCCCTCGCACGCTCGATGTCGACGTCGTCACCTGCGACGATATTCGTAGCGACGACCCGGAGCTGACGTTGCCACATCCGCGCGCTCACGAACGCGCGTTCGTCCTCGTCCCATGGATCGACGTCGAACCGGACGGCGTTCTCGACGTCGGCGGCGTTGCCACACCACTCACGCAGCTACTAGCTGGTCTGCCCGACGCCGAACGTGCGGGTGTAGGAACGACCGAATTCGTCCTGAAACGAACGCAGTGATGAAGCCGACACGTATCCCCGACCTCGTTGTACTGCTCGTCTTTGCCACCGCGGCGACGTGGCTACTGGTCCGAGTCTTCTACGGCCAGTTGCCACCGATTCCGGTCTACGCGGGAGCGTCGTTGTATCCGGTCGCCGTGGTCGAGGTTATTGCGGCGTTCATCATTCGATCGCGGGTCAACAACCACGAGATCGGTGACGGCCTCCGTCAGTTGCATCCGATCACCGCAGCACGCGCAGTAGCACTCGCCAAGGCGTCCGCACTGGTAGGCGCTGCGAGTGCCGGTGTGTGGCTCGGCTTCCTGCTTTACGTGTTTCCGCAGAGAGACACGCTGAGCGCAGCCGTCGCCGACAGCACGGGTGCCATCGTCGGGCTGGCCGCGGGAGTTGTTCTCGTCCTTGCCGCCCTGTGGCTCGAACACTGTTGCAGGGCACCGGAGGACCCGCCGGACGAGCCGGCGCACTGATGCTCGAGACGTCCGTTATGGCCGAAATCGGTCGCCTCCGCACGACTACCGAGCGGCAGAATCGCCGCACCGCTCCACGGTTCTCGACCTCTCGACAGCTACCCTTGGCGTCATGACGTCCGCTTCCCGCACCAAGTCGCCGCGTCGCGGCCGACGCAGCGCGGGCCAGCTGATCCTGGCGGCAATGCTCGGATTGGGCCTGATCGCGAGCATTTTTCTCATCTTTGCCGACAGTGTGCAACTGCTTCGCGTCGGCGTCGTCGCCGCCGCGTGGGCCGCCATAGTCGGCGGTATCGCGATGACGAAATACCGTCGAGAATCCGCCGTCGACAAGGCGAAGGCCCGCGATCTGCAGACGGTCTACGAATTGCAGTTGGAGCGCGAGATCTCCGCACGACGCGAGTTCGAGATGGGTGTAGAGGCCCGCGTACGGCGAGAAGTTCGTGCCGATGCCGAAGAACTCGCTGGACTTCGTGCCGAACTTGTCGCGTTGCGCGCGAACCTGCAGGTCCTCTTCGACGGTCAGCTGCCGTCGGAACGTGTCGCCCTGCGTGCCGATTCGACGCGGGTGCAGGAATTGGCGAGTGGCCAGGACGGCGACTATCCGGATTACCGGGAACCCCGGGCTCGAGATCTTCAGAACGGTCGCGACGTTCCCGTATTCGATCGCAATCGTCCGCCGGATCCCGCCTACGTTGCCGACAACAATCAACGACCGCAATTTGCGACGCCGTACGACGAACCGGTGACCGCGGAGGTCGCGGCCATCCCCGAGTTCGGCCCCATGCCAACCGCCCCGGCGCCGACGCTGGCGCCATCTGTGGTTTCGACTCCAGAGCAGCAGCTGCCGCAGTACGACGACGCTGCCGACACCGCGCCCGAGCCGATCTTCGAGCCCGAGCCGATCTTAGAGCCCGAGGCGGAGTTCGAGCCCGAGGCGGAGTTCGAGCCTGACGTCGACGCCGAGCTGCCCCCGCTACCCGAGCCTGCCGCGGGCTCACGGCGTCGTCGCCGCGCCGAAGCAGAGGCCGCTGAGGACGACGGCACGGCCCCGAAGAGCATTTCCGTCGCCGAACTGATGGCGAATCTTCGGTCGGAGACGGTCGGCAGCGAGGGTTCCGGTCGTCGCTCGCGCCATGGCCAGTGAGCCGTAGATCACTCTCCGCTCCATAGCTTCGGCGATGTTGTAGCCGATATCCTGTGCGAAGGACGTCTGGTACCCGCTGAGCGGGACTGGAACGAACGAGAGGACAGCGTTGACCTCCTATGGGTTGACCTCAGCAAGCCACGCCGGTGGCCCAGCACCTGCACGATTGACGGTAGGAATCGTCTCGGCAGGTCGCGTAGGAACCGCAATCGGTGCCGCTCTCGAACGAGTCGGCCACATCGTCTTCGGAGTTTCCGCAGTATCCAGCGCTTCGGTGCACCGCGCGGAAACCCGGCTTCCCGAATCGCGCATTCTCCCGATCGACGAAGTGGCAAAGCGAAGCGAACTGCTCGTTCTCGCCGTACCGGATTCCGAACTCGCATCGATCGTCAGCGGGCTGGCGTCGACGGGCGTTGTGCGCCCGGGTGCACTTGTCGCGCATACGTCCGGTGCAAACGGCATCGGTGTCCTTGCGCCGCTGACCGCACTCGGTGCGACGCCGCTCGCCATTCACCCTGCAATGACCTTCACCGGCCACGACGAGGACACCGCGCGACTCGCCAACGCCTGCTTCGGCATCACCGCGGCAGACGAAATCGGTTATGCGGTCGCACAATCGTTGGTCATCGAGATCGGCGGCGAACCGGTGCGCGTAGCGGAGGCCAACCGAACTCTCTATCACGCGGCTCTTGCGCACGGCAGCAATCATCTCGTCACGTTGGTGGTGGATGCTGTTGCGGCACTTCGGGTTGCGTTGGCAGGACAGGAATTGCTCGGTCAGCAGACCATCGACGAACAGCCGAACGGTGTCGCAGAACGTATGCTCGCGCCCCTGCTTTCGGCGGCGCTCGACAACGCGCTGCGACGGGGACAGTCGGCACTGACCGGCCCCGTCGCCCGTGGCGACGTCGCTGCGGTCGCGGCACACCTCGCGGTGCTCGAAGCCGCCGATCCTGACCTTGCGGCCGGCTATCGAGCGATGTCGTTGCGTTCGGCACAGCGCATCGGTGCCGGCGCGGAACTGATCGACCTGTTGGAGGAGGGGAGATGACCACAACAGCCAACCCGTTGCAGGGTGCCTTCGTCCCGGGTGAACTGACGGTTCATCACGACCCGAAGGTTGTCACCGCGATCTCGAACGCGCTGCGCGGCGTCGGTCGAAGTGTCGCGCTGGTGCCGACGATGGGCGCGCTGCACCGCGGTCACATCGAGATCGTCCGGCAGGCCAAGCGTGCCAATTCGGTTGTGATCGTGTCGATCTTCGTCAATCCACTGCAGTTCGGCGCAGGGGAGGACCTGGACGCATATCCGCGGACGCTCGACGCCGACATCGCCATGCTGCGCAACGAAGGTGTCGAGGTTGTGTTCGCGCCATCGGTGGGCGACATGTATCCGGATGGCCGTCGCACGATGGTCCATCCGGGCCCGGTTGGAGCCGACCTCGAAGGTGCAAGCAGGCCTACACATTTCGCGGGGATGCTCACCGTCGTCGCGAAACTGCTGCAGATCGCGCGACCGACAAATGCCTACTTCGGCGAAAAGGACTATCAGCAGCTTGCTTTGATCCGGCAGTTGGTCCGCGACCTGAACTTCGACGTTCGGATCGTGGGAGTCCAGACCATCCGCGAAGCAGACGGCCTCGCGATGTCCTCGCGCAACCGCTATCTCGATCCGGACCAGCGGGAAGCCGCGACGGCGTTATCGGCGGCACTGCTCGCAGGCGCGAGCGCAGGCCCCAAGGGTGCCGAGGCTGTGCTCGCGACGGCTCGGTCGGTGCTTGCGGCAGTTTCCGAGTTCGAGGTCGACTACCTGGAACTTCGTGGCGCCGACCTCGGTCCGGCGCCGGAGAACGGCCAAGGTCGCTTGCTGGTCGCGGCCCGCATCGGTACCACTCGGCTTATCGACAACGTCGGTGTCTCGCTCGGTATCCGGACAGAGGATCCGCAGACCGAGGATCCGCAGACCGACGACACCGCACAGTCCAACCCACTCAGCAGTTCCACCCACTAGGAAAGGGCCAGCGATGTTCCGGACCATGATGAAATCCAAGATCCACCGCGCGACGGTAACTCATGCCGACCTGCATTACGTGGGGTCGGTGACCGTCGACCGCGACCTGATGGAGGCAGCCGATCTGCTCGAAGGCGAGCAGGTCTGCATTGTCGACATCACCAACGGTGCGCGCCTCGAGACCTACGTCATCACCGGCGAGGCGGGTTCCGGCGTGATCGGAATCAACGGTGCGGCAGCGCATCTCGTCGCGCCTGGCGATCTGGTGATTCTGATCGCGTACGGCACGATGAACGAGCAGGAAGTGCGCGATTACAAGCCGCGTGTCGTGTTCGTCGATGAGGCGAACAAGCCTGTCGAACTCGGCTCCGATCCGGCTCACGCGCCGGCCGGTTCCGGATTGATCACTCCCCGTACGCTTTCCGTAGTCTGACCGGCGCCGGTAGATGCTGCTCACGATCGATGTTCGCAACACGAACATCGTCCTCGGTTTGTTCACCGGCTCCGGATCGCACTCGAAGCTGGTGCGGGACTGGCGTATGCACACCGACGCAAGGATCACCGCGGACGAGCTTGCGCTTGCCCTGAGAGGTCTGCTCGGCAGCCATATCGAGGGAATCACCGGTGTGTCAGCACTTTCCACGGTTCCGTCGGTGTTGCGCGAGCTTCGTACGATGTTGCGAAAGTACTGGGGTCATGTACCGCACGTTGTCGTCGAGCCGGGTGTTCGCACCGGAGTGCCGTTGCTCGTCGACAACCCGAAGGAGGTCGGCGCCGACCGGATCGTCAACAGCATTGCGGCGCATCACCTCTACCGGACGCCCGCGATCGTCGTCGATCTCGGAACAGCGACGTGCGTCGACGTGATTTCCGCCAAAGGCGAATTCCTCGGCGGCTGCATCGCCCCCGGCGTCGAGATCTCCATGGATGCGCTTGTGCACAGCGCGTCGTTGCGCAAAGCGGAGTTGCTGCGGCCGCGATCGGCAGTCGGCAAGAACACTGTCGAATGTATGCAGGCTGGAGCGGTATTCGGTTTCGCGGGAATGGTCGATGGCCTTGTCCGGCGGGTCAGGGCGGATCTTCCCGGCTTCGAAGGCGACGACGTCGCTGTGATTGCCACCGGGGACAGCGCGCCGCTGATCATTCCGGAATCCGACGTGATCGCCCATCACGAGCCGGACCTCGCGCTGGAAGGCCTGCGCCTGGTCTACGAGCGCAACCTCGCCAAGGGGCGCCTGCGCAACGCTTAGCTTTCTCCTGCTTGGGTTTGCGACCGTAGGTGCTACACTTTTCTGGTGATTACCCGCATGAGTGCCCAGGAGTGTTGTCGAGGCTGACGTCTGCCTTTACCAACTAACACTTCCTGGAGAAACCTCATGCTCTCCGCATCTTCTGTGGAAACACGTGTACCTGCTCAGCCCGCAAAACCCGCGTCTCGTGACATCTCCGATCGCGTTATAGCTGCGGCGCTTCCCACTCGACTGCGCCCGGCCGACCTGCTGCGGCTCACCGACGAAGGCGCTGTCGACGTCCTGAACGGGCACTACGACCACCTGCTGCCATCCGGTGGACAGTGGCCGACAGGCAATCGCTGGGCCGTCCGACTCAGCTCCGACGACGACGTCGACGTCTGGTTGATCAGCTGGATTCCCGACCAATCGACCGAACTGCACGATCACGCGGGCTCTCTCGGTGCACTCACCGTTCTCAGTGGCGCGTTGTCCGAATACCGTTGGACCGGTGCGGAACTGCGACGTCGGACGCTGAGCGCCGGCGACCAGGCCTCGTTCCCGATCGGGTGGGTGCACGACGTGATGCGTGCTCCGGACGTGCCAGGTGGTTCCGACGTTTCCGAACCGACGCTCAGCGTCCACGCCTACTCGCCACCGCTGACTGCGATGTCCTACTACGAAGTTGCCGACGGGCAGCGATTGCGTCGCACTCGGACCAAGCTCACCGACATGCCAGAGGGAGATCTGTAGCGATGACAAGAAAAGTTGCAGAACAACGACTTTCGATCGACGAGATGCTGGAGCAGGCGCGTGAGCAGCTCGCTCGCATCTACGCATTCGAGCTACCCGAGGCGGTCGCGCGCGGCGCGATTCTGGTCGATATTCGACCGCAGGCGCAGCGGGTCCGCGAAGGCGCTCTTCCCGGCGCTTTGGCCATCGAGCGCAATGTGCTCGAATGGCGTTGCGATCCAACCAGTTCGGCCCGTATCGCGTTGGCTGTCGATCACGACGTCGAGTGGATCGTGGTGTGCTCGGAGGGGTACACGTCGAGCCTGGCGGCGGCTGCGCTGAAGCAGCTCGGTCTGCACAGGGCGACGGATCTGGTCGGTGGCTACAAGGCGATCCAGGCGGCCGGCCTACTTCAAGTGGCTTCGGGTGCAGCCCATTTCGACCGAGTGTCCGAGACCGTCGTCGCAAGCTGACGGCCCCGGACGTCCGGGCGTTGGAGCGGTTTCAGCCGAGTGCGGCGAAGAACTTACGGATATCGCCGACCAGTAGGTCCGGAGTTTCGAGCGCGGCGAAGTGCCCGCCGACCTCGAAGTCGCTCCAGTGCACGATGTTGTAGCCCTCCTCGCCGTAGCGGCGAATCGATACGTCTTCAGCGAACGCGGCGACGCCGGTCGGAACGCTCGACGGCACCGGCCATTCGCCGCCGTGCATGCTCTCGTAGTACATGTTCGCCGAGGACGTCGCGGTGCCTGTGAACCAGTACAGCGACACGTCGGCGAGGATCTCGTCGCGCGAAACAGCGTCCTCGGGAAGCGTTTTGGTGCTGTTGGTCCATTCCTTGAACTTCTCGACGATCCATGCGAGCTGACCGGTGGGGGAGTCGGAGAGGCCGTACCCGACCGTCTGCGGCCGAGTTGCCTGAACCTTGAAGTAGCCGTCCTGCTCGGAAGTCCAGTAGCCGAGGCGTGCGACGCGTTCACGTTCGGTTTCCGTCATGTCCGCGAGGTCGTCGTCCGACACCGGGCCGAGAGGGATGAAGCCGAACGTTGCCGCGTTGACGTGCACGCCGATCACACGCTCGGGTGCGACACGACCCATGTCGGGCGCGACGAAGGCGCCGTAGTCGCCACCTTGAACGCCGTATTTCTCGTAGCCGAGCATGCTCATGAGCTGCGTGAAGGCCTTGGCGTTGCGCATGCTGCCCCACCCGCTGTCGGAGAGGGGAGTCGAGAAACCGAAGCAGGCCATCGAGGGAATGACGAGGTGGAAGGCCTGGTCGGGGTCCAAGCCGTGCGCACGAGGATCGCTGAGCGGACCGATGACGTTGAGGAACTAGACCACCGATCCCGGCCACCCGTGCAGGAGTACCAGCGGCGTCGCATTGGGCTCGGGAGAGCGGACGTGGAAGAAGTGGATGGTCTGCCCGTCGATCTCGGTCAGGTATTGCGCATTCTGGTTGAGTCGCTCTTCTGCTGCGCGCCAATCGAATTCGTTGCCCCAGTAGGTCGCGAGTTCCTTCAGGTAGGAGACGGGAACGCCTGTTCCCACTCGGCGCCGGGGAGTTGCTCGGGCCAACGTGTGTTGGCGATGCGGGCCTTCAGATCCTGGATCGCCGCTTCCGCGATCTCCACTTCGAACGGACGGATCTGCGCGCTGGACTCTGTCATTGTGCTGCTCCCGTGATTTGAACGGATCATTCCGTTCAAGAATAACTGAACGGATCATTCCGTTCACGGGGTATGGTCGAGGAATGTCAGAGCAGACGTCGCACTCTCGGCGTGGGCGGTTCGCCGAGGCCGAACGCAACGACGCGACCATTCTGGACGCGGCGCGTGAGGTGTTCGTGACGGATCCGTCGGCACCGATGTCGGCTGTCGCGAGGCGAGCAGGCGTCGGAATCGGTGCACTGTACAACCGCTATGCAGGCAAAGAGGAACTCCTCTCCACCCTGTGCTCCCGCGGGCAGGACAAGTACCTCGAAGAGGTGGAACGTGCTCTGAGCAGCGACGCAGACCCCTGGGACGCCTACGTCGACTTCCTGCGTCGCATCGTCGAGGCAGACACGCACTCACTGACAGTCCGGCTGGCGGGCACCTTCACTCCGACAGCCGAACAGCTTGGCAAAGCCGAACGAATGTTGGCGCTCGGTGTCGAATTGTTCGAGCGCGCCCAGGCGACGGGGCAATTGCGATCGGGCGTCACGTATCTGGACGTGTCCTACCTCCTCGAGCTCATTGCGAAAAGCGCACTCGGCGACAGCGCCCGGACCGCCGAGCTACGGACGAGGCAACTGGCCGTGATCATCGACGGACTGCGGAACACCGGTGGCGACGACCTGCCGGGGACCCCGCCGACCTGGGAGGAGCAAACCGCCCGCTGGGTACGGGAGTGACTACCGATAGGCTGCGTGGTCGTGAGTGATACGAATACGCCGCCCGTCGACGACACCCCGGAGCAGATCAGGGTGCGTCAGGCCAAGCGCGACCGACTGCTCGAGCAGGGCCGTGAGGCGTATCCGGTCTCGGTTGCTCGCACCCATACGCTTGCCGAGGTTCGCGCGCTGTATCCGGACTTGGCCGTCGACACCGCAACAGGGCAAACCGTTGGAGTTGCGGGCCGAATCATCTTCCTGCGCAACACCGGAAAGCTCTGCTTCGCCACTTTGCAGGAAGGTGACGGGACGCAACTGCAGGCCATGATCAGCCTCGCCGGAGTAGGCGCAGAATCGTTGGCGGACTGGAAGTTCGACGTCGACCTCGGTGATTTCGTATTCGTTCGTGGCGAGGTAATCAGTTCGCGGCGTGGCGAATTGAGCGTTCTAGCCGATTCGTGGGAGATGGCAGCGAAATCGCTACGACCACTCCCGGTCGCGCACAAGGAAATGAACGAAGAATCGCGGGTCCGGCAACGCTATGTCGACTTGATCGTTCGTCCGCAGGCGCGCGAAATGGCGCGCAAGCGGATTGCTGTTGTGCGTGCGCTCCGAAATGCACTGGAGGCACGTGGTTTTCTCGAAGTCGAGACACCGATGCTGCAAACACTGCACGGCGGTGCGGCGGCCCGTCCGTTCGTAACGCATTCGAACGCACTCGACATCGACTTGTTCCTGCGGATCGCGCCCGAGCTATTTCTCAAGCGGTGTGTGGTCGGTGGCATAGAGAAGGTCTTCGAGATCAATCGGAACTTCCGAAACGAAGGTTCCGACGCGACGCATTCTCCGGAATTCGCGATGCTGGAAACCTACGAGGCCTACGGAACCTACGACGATTCCGCGAGGATGATCAGGGAATTGATACAGGAAGTTGCTCAGGAGGCGCTCGGAACTCAGGTCGTCACTCTCGCCGACGGCACCGAATACGATCTGTCGGGCGAGTGGACGACGGTGCAGATGTATCCGTCGTTGTCCGAAAGCATCGGAGTCGAGGTCACCCCTGATACCAGCGTCACAGAATTGCTCGAACTTGCCGAGCGCGTCGGACTGGAGATTCCCGAAGGCAAGGGGTACGGCCACGGCAAACTTGTCGAAGAGTTGTGGGAACACCAGTACGGCGACAAGTTGCACGCCCCTACTTTCGTTCGCGATTTCCCTGTGGAAACGTCACCGCTGACTCGTGCGCACCGATCCGTCCCCGGTGTCACCGAGAAGTGGGACCTTTATGTTCGCGGTTTCGAATTGGCAACGGGCTATTCGGAATTGGTCGATCCCGTGGTGCAGCGCGAGCGTTTCGTCGATCAGGCTCGCCTGGCGTCGGCGGGTGACGACGAGGCTATGGTTCTCGACGAAGAGTTCCTCGCTGCAATGGAGCACGGAATGCCGCCTACGACCGGAACGGGTATGGGAATCGACAGGTTGCTGATGGCACTGACCGGACACGGAATCAGAGAAACCATCTTGTTCCCAATTGTGCGGCCGACCGCGCGCTAGCCGCCTTTGCGGAGTCTTTCGACCGCAAGCGAGTGGTCTTTATTGCATTCGCATTATCTTTGTCGTGGAATATCTCGCAATAGGGGTACTCTAGGCGCGAGTAGTAGGCCTGCAATGGAGGCCACTCCATTCGAGAGGAAAGTCACCCCATGGCTAAGAAGGTCACTGTCACGCTCATCGACGACTTGGACGGCGAAGCGTCGGCGGATGAGACCGTTGAGTTCGGTATCGACGGCGTCTCCTACGAGATCGACCTGTCGTCGACAAACGCAGCCAAACTGCGTTCACAACTCGACCTGTGGGTTTCGAGTGCGCGCAAGGTGAGCGGCCGTCGCCGGACCCCCAAGCCTGCGATTGTGGCCAGCGGCACAAAGAGCCGCGTTTCCGTCGACCGCGAACAAAGCGCAGCAATTCGTGAATGGGCACGCCGAAACGGACATAAGGTATCTGCCCGCGGCCGTATCTCCGCAGAAATCACCGACGCGTACAACAAGGCGAAGAAGTAACACCAGTCGAAACTCCCACCTCGGGCCGAGTCGATCTTGGGTATCGACTCGGCCCGAGCTGTGTTTCCCCGAGCTGTGTTTTCTACGAGAAATCCAACGCTTCCGTCGCAGCAGTCGATTGTGCGTGCGTCGGTTTCGTTCCACCACCGATCGCATAGACCGTGTTACCTACCGCGGCGACCGCAAGACCGTGTCGCGCCGTATGCAGTGCGGGCAACGTTGCCCACGCCCCGGTTGCCACGTCGAATGCCTCGACGGTGCCGAGCACCCGCGTCGGTTCCTCACCGCCGACGGCAACGATGCGCCCGTCGACGTACACCGCTCCGAGCCCGCCCCTTGGCGTCGGCATGGCCGCCAGCGTCGTCCAGGTCCGGGTAGCCGGGTCGTACCGTTCAACGGCACCCGTGTTCTTGTCCGATGACAAATCGCGTCCACCGAGTGCATAGAGGTAGGTTCCGTCGGTCGCCGCAGCGAGATGCTCGCGTGCTGTCGGAGCGCCGGGGGCATCGCGCCACGCGGTGCCGTCGAATACGGCGGTCGTCGTGGAGAGGGTGCTGTTCGCCTGACCTCCCGTGACGATGATCTGATCACCGACGACCGCTGCCGCTCCTGCTGCGCGCGGTTCCGGCAACCTCGGCAGTTCGACCCAGGCGCCGTCGCGGAGAACGAACACCCGGTCCGAGGTCGTCGCGGTCAGGTCGTGGCCCTGCGGTTCCCAGCCGCCGATGACGACAAGTTCACCCCGGTAGTCGACGGCCATCGGGTGATTGAGCGCTATAGGTAGGTCGGGACCGGACTTCCACGTATCGATCGCCGGGTCGTAGCCCTGTACTTTCCCAGTCGAGCCCTCGTTGTCGAGACCGCCGAACACCCAGATGGTGCCGTCGGACATGGCCGTAGCCGACTGCTGCCTGGCAAGGCGCGCATCATCGAGTTGCCGCCACGCATCGGCCGGTTGTGCCGAACGTGCGGGCAATGCGAGCGCCTCGGTCGTCGCGATCGACGCCGCATGTGTCGGCTTGCTCGCACCGCCGATCGCGTAGATCCAATTGCCTACCGCTGCAACCGCCAGACCGTGCCGTGGTGTGTGCATCGGCGGAAGCGCGGACCACGATCGGGACACGATGTCGTAGGACTCGACTGTGCCGAGCACCCGGGTCGGTTCCTCGCCGCCGACCGTCACGATGCGGCCGTCGACGTACACCGCACCGAGTCCGCCGCGCGGCGTCGGCATGGCGGGAAGCGAGGTCCACACCTCCGAGGTCAGGTCGTACGCCTCCATCGCTCCGGAGTTCTTGTCGGCCGACAGGTCTCTGCCGCCGACCGCAAAGACCGACTTACCGTCCGTTGTCGCAGCGAGATGCTCACGCGGTGTGATGACGCCGGGGGCAACACGCCAGGCCGTGCCGTCGAAGATCTCGGTTGTGGTCGACAGCTGCTGGTCTTCCCACTGGCCGCCGACGACGACGATCTTGTCGTCGACCACAACCGCGGCGCCGGCAGCGCGCGGTCGGGCAAGCTTCGCGATGTCGACCCAGGCGCCGTTGCGAAGTGCGAACACCCGATCCGACGTCTTCGCGGTGAGATCGGCGCCGCTCGGCTCCCAACCGCCTATGACGATCAGCTCGCCCCGGTAGGCGACTGCCATGGGGTGATTGAGTGCGAGGGGCAGATCGGGTCCGGACTTCCAGGTGTCGATCGCCGGGTCGTAACCCTGGACCGCGGCGGTCGACCCGTTGTTGTCGAGACCGCCGAAGACCCAGATCGTGCCGTCGTCGACGACCGTCGCGGACTGTTGACGAGCGAGTTTCGCGTCTTTGAGCGATCGCCATTCCAGCGGCACGGCTGCGGCAACCGTCGACGGTGCCGAGGACGCGCTCGACGCTATCGGCGAACCGGTCGAGTCGTTGCGGGCGAGCACGACTCCACCGACCGACGCGGCGACGACCAAGGCGGCAACGGCAGCGACCGCGAATGCCAGGCCGCGCCGTTTGCGCTCGGCACCAACGTGATTGGGGGCCCGATGGTGAGGGCCCGATGCCGCAGCGGGTACCGCGTGCTGAGTCGAGGGTCCGGACGGCTGCCCGAAGGCAGCGTCGTAGGGCAGCACCGGCTGATAGTGCGGACCTGATCGATGGCTCGGTCCGGAGTGTCCGGTAGGCGGCGCAGTGAAATATTCGGTCACCTCGTCGTCACCGGATGGCAGCGCCATCGCCTCGACCTTGAGGCCGTGCTGCTGCTGCGCCTCGCGTAGTGCGTTGCCGAAATCGGCGGACGTCTGCCATCGACCTGCCGGGTCGTCCGCCATCGCCCGCTCGATTGCGCGGCAGACGTCGTCGGGAACCCCGTTGGGTCGTAGGTCCGGTATCGGCGTCGTGCTGATTCGCAGGAACTGAGCAATCAACTCTTCGTCGGTTTTGCGTTCGTAGGCCGCGCGGCCCGCGATCAACGCGAAGATCGTCGCACCGAGCCCGTAGATATCGGCGGCGATCGTAGGTGGCCTGCCCTTGAGTACCTCGGGCGCGGTGTAGGCGAGCGAGCCGGTGAACGCGCCCGTGGCAGTCTCGAATCCGCCTGCGATGCGGGCGATTCCGAAGTCGGTCAACTGTGGTTCACCGTAATCACCGACAAGTACGTTCGCCGGCTTGACATCGCGATGCAGGGTTCCGCCCTCGTGGGCGGTCTGGAGCGCGCCGGCGAGTTTGACGCCGATCCGGACGGCGTCAGGCCACTCGAAGTTGCCGTCGCGGCGAACGCGGGTGGCAAGGGAATCCTTTGCGAGATAGGGCATCACGATGTACGGACGGCCCGTTGCCGTGACACCGACCTGCAGGATGTTCACGATGTTCGGATGGCCCGAAAGTCGGCCCATCGCATAACCTTCGCGCAGAAAACGCTCGCGGTTCTCCCTGTCGAGGTCCGACGACAGCAGCTTGATCGCCACGGTGCGGCCGAGCGCGGGTTGCCAGCAGCGGTACACGACACCGAAACCACCGCGGCCGACCTCTGTTGCGCCTTCGAAACCGGCTGCGGCCAGCTCGGATTGAAGGCTCGGGTCAGCGGGATGCCTCGGATCGCCCTCGTAGCAGGTCAGTGTCTTGCCTCTCGTAGCGGTTCTCGGGTGGTGGACTCGTGAGTTCTGTGTGAATCCATTGTGAGGGCGCAACCGGCTCGCAGGGGGTGCGGATTTGCCCCTCCTAGGGTGACTTCCGGTAGTCGGTCGGTCACGACAGGATCTAGTTGTCCAACAGAGACGGACCACACCGCCGAATGCAAGGAGTTCCGGAAATGACAATCACCACGCATGCCCCGTTCGAGGCCAAGATCGACGAGATCGATGCGGCCCCGATCGATGCGCTGGAGAGCCTCTCCGACGAACTCGACCAGCTGATGATGCGGGAAGAAATCGACCACCTGGACGCACAGATCGTGGCTCTCGTCCGCCGGCGCGTCGAGATCACTCGGCGTGCCGGCCTGGCCCGAGTGGGTGCGGGGCTGCCTGAAGTGACCCGACATGCCGAAATGGGTGTGCTGCGCCGTTTCGAAGCACAGCTCGGACGCGACGGCGTCAGCCTCGGAATGCTGCTGATCCGCCTTGGCCGCACCGGTCTTCCCGGCCGCGGAAAGTAGTTCGAGCGCGACACGTTCATCGACGATCTTGCTGTAGACAGAGGTAAGCGGCACGATTGACCCGTGAACAGAGGTCGATGTGTCGGTACTTGACGGGCCGTGCCTGCGATATGCAGACGAAGTAGGACGCCAGCAGGAGCTGGTTTTGTCACCCGAGAGCCCTCGGGTGACCCTTGGACGGTCACCTCAGGCGGACGTTCCCTTGACGTGGGACGACGAGGTATCGCGCCTGCATGCCGCGATCGAGTGGATGGGAACGCACTGGACGATCCTGGACGACGGTCTCTCGCGCAACGGCACTTTCGTCAACGGCGAGCGGCTGGCCGGTCGGCGCCGGTTGCGTGCAGGTGATCGCATTCGCATCGGCGGCGCGCTGCTGACCTTCCACGAATTCGGCGCAGGGGTCGACGATGTGACGCGGGTGTCGTCGAGCGCGGTCCCGACGTTGCGTTCGCTGACCGAGACACAGCGCTCGGTGTTGGTCGCACTGTGCAGGCCGTACAAACACAGCGCAGCATTTGCGAGCCCGGCGTCGAATCAGCAGATCGCGGCCGAGCTGTATCTGAGCGTCGACGCGATCAAAACCCATCTACGCGCGCTGTTCGCGAAGTTCGGGGTCGAGGATCTACCGCAGAATCAGAAGCGGGTCCGGTTGGCCGAACTCGCATTGCAGAGCGGTGTCATCTCCGAACGCGATCTCTAGCGGGGACGTGATCTATAGCGGATTGTCGTCACGCGCCGAGTCTGTGTTCGCGTGGACTTACCCCGTGTTCGCGCTTGAAGGCCGTACTCAGCGCGAAGGCGCTGCCGTAACCCACTTGTCGGGCAACGGTTTCGATGGTCGCATCCGATTCGCGGAGGATGTCCGCAGCGAGCGCGAGACGCCATTCGGTGAGGAAAGCCATGGGTGATTCGCCGACAAGTTCGGTGAAGCGTTTGGCGAGCGCGGCGCGGGACGCACCCACTTCGGCCGCGAGATTCGCCACTGTCCAGCCGTGCGCCGGATTGTTCTGCATCAGCCGAAGTGCCTTGCCTATCAAGGGGTCCGCATAGGCGTGATACCAGGCGGGTGCATCCTCGCGCGCAAACCAGGCTCGCAGTGCCGCAATGAGCAGCAGATCGAGCAGTCGATCGAGCACAACACCTTGTGCGGGTTCGTCTCTGCCGATCTCGAGTTCGAGCAATTGCAGTAGGGGACCGCTCAATTCGCCGTTTCGCAGGACCGCGAGCGGAGGCAGTGAGCGCAGTAGTCGCTGGCTGACCGCTCCGGCCATCTCGTAGGTTCCGGTCACGATCATGTCTTCGCCTGCCGGATTGGTTCCCCAGCTGCGGATGCCCAAACTTAATGTTTCGCAAAGTATTTCACCGTCCGGCGTCATCGTGACCTGGCCCGGCGCGATGATGATCTGCGGTTCGGTAGCAGGATCGTCGGCGACCGTATAGGCCTCCGGGCCACGGCAGATCGCTATGTCGCCTGCGGCGAGTTGGGTTGTGCTCCCGTCGTCCTGACATATCCACGCGTCACCGCGCAGCACCACGGCGAGGGTGAGTGGCGCTTCGTCCTGCACACGCAACGACCACGGCGGATCCAGGATCGAACGCATCAGAAACGCCCCGCGAGCGCGGGGGCCTTCGAGCAGGCTCGCAAGCACATCCACGCCGTCGATCGTAGACGATCGAACATGGAAACGAGAGTCTGAGCGATGGATCGTCTCGCCGAGCCGAACTGTAATTGGAGGCACAACGAAGGAACACCAACACGAAAGGCTCGAAACAATGACGATCAAAGGGACGATCAAAAGGACGATCGATACGAACTCCACGATCTTGGTAGTTGGCAGCACCGGCAAGACCGGCCGTCGCGTCGCGGAGCGATTGAGCGACCTCGGCTACAACGTTCGCCACGGCGCACGCTCGTCGGACGTTCCCTTCGACTGGGAGAACCGCGAGACCTGGGGCGCCGCGCTCACCGACGTCGACGCTGCCTACGTCACCTACTTCCCCGATCTCGCAGCGCCGGGATCGATTGCCGACATGCAGGCATTCACGGAGCTGGCCGTCGCACGTGGCGTGCAGCGGTTGGTCCTGCTCTCCGGCCGGGGTGAGGAAGATGCCGAGGCCTGCGAACGGGTCGTCCAGGCCGCAGGCCTCGAGTCGACGATCATCAGGGCGACGTGGTTCGCGCAGAACTTCAACGAGTCGTACTTCTTGGAGCCGATCCAGGCAGGCGAGGTCGCATTGCCGGTCGGTTCGGTCGCCGAGCCGTTCGTCGACGCGGACGACATCGCCGACGTCGCCGTCGCTGCACTGACCGACGACCGGCATGTGGGCGAGCTGTACGAGCTGACGGGTCCGCGGCTGCTCACCTTCGCCGATGCCGTTGCCGAGATCGCCTCGGCGACTGGTCGCGCGATCGGCTTCGTTTCCATGACCGCGGAGGAGTTCGCCGCGGGTCTCGCTGAGCAGGGTGCGCCCGAGGAAGTGGTCGGTCTGCTGATCTACCTCTTCACCCACGTCCTCGACGGTCGGAACGCTTCGCTCGCGGACGGCGTGCAGCGAGCACTCGATCGAGAGCCACGCGACTTCAAGGTCTTCGTCGCAGACGCTGCGGCAACAGGCATCTGGGCCGCAGCGACAGAGCAGCGAGAGTAACGCCATGCAGACGATTCGCACCCTCACATTGATTGTGGCAACGCTGACCTCCGGCTTGCTTGCCGGCGTGTACTACGCCTACGCGACCTCGGTGATGCCTGCTCTGAACCAGGCCGACCCTCGCGCAGCCGTCGATGTGATGCAGCGGATCAACGCCGTGATCGTGAATCCGATGTTCATGCTGACGTTTCTCGGCGCCCCCCTCGTCACCGTCGGAGCGGTTGCCTTGCTGCTCGGCAAGGACAGCAGAGCTGTGCTCGTGTGGGTTGCCGTCGCTGCCGGCCTGAACGTCGTTGCCACGATCGTCACCTTCTCGCTGAACATTCCACTCAACGATCAACTCGACGCTGTGGGCGATCCGAACCTACTCACCGATCCAGCTGCGGTATGGCAGGACTTCTCGTCCTGGACGAACTGGAACATCGTGCGAGCCGTTCTGCACACAGCCGCGTTCGGGGCTTCGACCTGGGCGCTGGTTTTGCTCGGCAGAACCACCGACTAGGCGACGAGGGCGAGTCCCGCGGTCTCGTTCGACGTGGTTCCGCCGACCCGGGTGAGCAAACGAACGATCGAATCGGAGACCAGCGTCGGCTGCTCGAGAATCACCGAGTGGCCGGCGCCTTCGACGATCACCAGATCCGAGTACTCGACCTGAGCGGCCATCGAGATCGAATGCGACGGCGGCGTCATCAAATCGGCGGATCCGCACAGCACGAGTGTCGGGATCGCGGAGAGCAGATCGAGCGAGTCCGTCTCGTCGTAGGTCATGAACGAGCTGAGGAAGGTGGCCATCGTGACGATCGGCGTCGCGTTGTGCATCGCGTTGGCGAGGGCAAGGACGCGGGGATTGACCTTGCGGGTGCCGAACTCGGCGGAGCGAACGACAGGTGCGAACACCTTGCAGCCGACGCGCTTGGCCTTCTGCATCGTCACGGGCGAACGGCGGACGGCAGCTTGGAAGAGCGAGACGACGGGGTTGCGGAGCACGCGACCGAAGCCGGCCTCGGTCAGTCCGTTGGCGGCGGTGGCGATCAGCGCGACACCTGCGACGCGGTTGCCGATCTCGTGCGGGTACAGGCCCGCGTAGGTCAGTGCCGTCATGCCGCCCATGGAATGCCCGACCAGCACGACCGGTCCGGTCGGGGCGACCGCGTCGAGGACGGAGTGCAGATCGTGGGCGAGCTGAGTGATCGTGTACGTCCCTGCGGGGGCTTCGGCGGAGTCGCCGTGGCCGCGGTGATCGTAGGAGACGATGCGGGCGTCGGGGAACTGTGCACGCAGTGTCGAGCGAACGTAGGTCCAGGACTCGGTGCGCAGGCAGTGCCCGTGCAGGAAGACCACGGTGAGTGCGGCGTCGGCGGACCCGATTTCGCGAACCGCAAGCAGTACGCCGTCGGCCGTCGTCACCATGCCACGACGTTCCACCGCTTCGGTGATCGTGTTCGTGATCGACATGGTGGGCTCCGGCTTTTTCGGGGGAACTGGACGGGGTGCGATAGCACTCACTCTGCTCCGGGAGGCGCTGCCGAATAAGGACCCCGAGTGCTGAGCGGAGGCACCCCGGGGGTGCGACTATCCCCACCTAGGTGCGCGGAGGGCTCGGGTGATCGCGTCGGAGCGCTCCGGCGAGGCTTGTTCGCTGTTGGCGTACAGGAATGGAAACGAAACCCCTAGCTGCGGCGTTAACTACGTATGCCGGCATTCACAGCCCGCCTAAATGGGTGGACGAGCGGCGGGTCGAATCCTGGGCAACTAGAGTAGTACCGGGGGACTGGAACCTTGACAGGTTCGGCGATCGATCCGGAGGCAGTGCCGGGCAAGAAGTGAGGGAGAGCAGATGTTCGAGAGGTTTACCGACCGCGCACGTCGCGTCGTCGTCCTGGCCCAAGAAGAGGCCCGGATGCTCAACCACAACTACATCGGCACCGAGCACATCCTGCTTGGCCTCATCCATGAGGGTGAAGGCGTAGCGGCGAAGTCTCTGGAGTCGTTGGGCATCTCCCTCGAAGGCGTGCGCAGCCAAGTCGAGGAGATCATCGGTCAGGGCCAGCAGGCCCCGTCCGGCCATATTCCATTCACACCACGCGCCAAGAAGGTGCTCGAGCTCAGCTTGCGCGAAGCTCTGCAACTCGGGCACAACTACATCGGCACGGAGCACATCCTGCTCGGCCTCATCCGCGAGGGTGAAGGTGTAGCAGCGCAGGTGCTCGTCAAGCTCGGCGCCGATCTCAACCGGGTCCGGCAGCAGGTCATCCAACTGCTGTCCGGCTACCAGGGCAAGGAACCGTCCGAGTCCGGCACCAGCCGTGGCGAGGCAGGCACGCCGTCCACGTCACTTGTGCTCGATCAGTTCGGCCGCAACCTCACGCAGGCTGCGCTCGAAGGCAAGCTCGATCCTGTGATCGGCCGCGCCAAGGAGATCGAGCGCGTCATGCAGGTGCTGAGCCGCCGCACCAAGAACAACCCTGTCCTGATCGGCGAGCCCGGTGTCGGTAAGACAGCGGTTGTCGAAGGCCTCGCGCAGGCCATCGTCAACGGCGAGGTTCCGGAGACGCTGAAGGACAAGCAGCTCTACACGCTCGACCTCGGTTCGCTCGTTGCAGGCAGCCGCTACCGCGGTGACTTCGAGGAGCGCCTCAAGAAGGTGCTCAAGGAGATCAACACCCGCGGCGACATCATCCTGTTCATCGACGAGCTGCACACGCTCGTCGGCGCGGGTGCTGCCGAAGGTGCAATCGACGCCGCGTCGATCCTCAAGCCAAAGTTGGCTCGTGGCGAACTGCAGACCATCGGTGCAACGACCCTCGACGAGTACCGCAAGTACATCGAGAAGGACGCTGCACTCGAGCGTCGGTTCCAGCCGGTTCAGGTCGGCGAGCCGACTGTCGAGCACACGATCAGCATCCTCAAGGGACTACGCGACCGGTACGAGGCGCACCACCGGGTGTCCTTCACCGACAGCGCTCTCGTCGCGGCTGCAACGCTGGCCGATCGCTACATCAACGACCGGTTCTTGCCGGACAAGGCGATCGACCTCATCGACGAGGCGGGCGCCCGGATGCGTATCCGCCGGATGACCGCACCGCCGGACCTTCGCGAATTCGACGACAAGATCGCCGATGCCCGTCGCGAGAAGGAATCTGCGATCGACGCGCAGGACTTCGAGAAGGCAGCGAGCCTGCGTGACAAGGAGAAGACCCTCGTCGCACAGCGCGCAGAGCGTGAGAAGCAGTGGCGCTCGGGTGATCTCGACGTCATTGCCGAGGTCGACGACAACGAGATCGCAGAGGTCCTCGGCAACTGGACCGGCATCCCGGTCTACAAGCTGACCGAGGAAGAGACCAGCCGTCTGCTCCGTATGGAAGACGAACTGCACAAGCGGATCATCGGCCAGGAAGACGCTGTGCGAGCTGTGTCGAAGGCGATCCGTCGTACTCGTGCAGGCCTCAAGGATCCCAAGCGTCCGTCGGGCTCGTTCATCTTCGCCGGCCCGTCCGGTGTCGGTAAGACCGAGCTGTCAAAGGCGCTTGCGAACTTCCTGTTCGGAGACGACGACGCTCTGATCCAGATCGACATGGGCGAGTTCCACGACCGCTTCACCGCGTCGCGGCTCTTCGGTGCACCTCCCGGCTACGTCGGGTACGAAGAGGGTGGCCAGCTCACCGAGAAGGTCCGCCGTAAGCCGTTCTCCGTCGTTCTGTTCGACGAGATCGAAAAGGCACACCAGGAGATCTACAACACCCTCCTGCAGGTGCTGGAAGACGGCAGGCTCACCGATGGCCAGGGTCGTACGGTCGACTTCAAGAACACCGTGCTGATCTTCACGTCCAACCTCGGTACGTCCGACATCTCCAAGGCGGTCGGGCTCGGCTTCACGCAGTCCAACGCTGCCGGGTCGAACTACGAGCGGATGAAGCAGAAGGTCAACGACGAGCTGAAGAAGCACTTCAGGCCGGAGTTCCTCAACCGTATCGACGACGTCATCGTCTTCCATCAGTTGACGACCGACCAGATCGTCCAGATGGTCGACCTGATGATCGCTCGTGTCGGGCGCCAGCTGGCAGGCAAGGACATGGACATGGAGCTGTCCGAGCGGGCGAAGTCGCTGCTCGCGAAGCGTGGCTTCGATCCCGTCCTCGGCGCTCGTCCGCTGCGTCGCACGATCCAGCGCGAGATCGAGGATCAGCTCTCGGAGAAGATCCTGTTCAACGAGATCGGACCCGGCCAGACGGTCGACGTCGATGTCGAGGGCTGGGACGGCGAAGGCACGGGCGAAGATGCGAAGTTCACCTTCAAGGGTCGCCCCAAGAAGGTGCTCGTCGACATCGCTGCAGACGATGCAGCCCCCGCCCCGGTCCTGACCAAGGACTGAGGCAGCTACACCGCTCGTGAGTCCTTTCGGAGGTCCCGACCTCCGAAAGGACTCACGAGCGTTTGCGTTGCAGCTCGAATTATGTGAATAACGTGTCATGGACGCGCCGGGCAACTACGCTCTGGTTTCATGGACGGTGTAAGAAGTCGCAAGCCGATCGGCATCTTCGCTCTTACGCTTGGAGTTGTTCTTGCAACCCCTGGCACAGCGGTAGCCGACCCGGTCGGCGACTTTTTTGCTGTGCACCGGACCGCCGTCGCCCGAGCCGACTGCGGACCCGGGTCGGCGCCTGAGCCCGGGCTGCAGGGCGAGGTCCCGCTCGCCGATCGAGACAGCGGCCGCAGTCAGACCGCGTACTCGTGCAACATGAGCCTGATCGGCCAGTACCAAGGCGAAGGTGCCGGGATTGTCAGCCCGACCTACAAGAACTGCTCGTACACCGGATCCAATTGGCCGACAGGGTTTTTGAGCCCGCATCCCGGCGTCCAGGTGATCGACGCCTCCGATCCGGCAAACCCGCGTATGACGGCGAACCTCACCGAACCGGCAATGGATGGCGGCACCTGGGAATCGTTGAAGGTCAACGAGAAGCGTGGCCTCCTCGCCGGTACCGGTACCGGAATCTTGGTCGGCGCCGGCTACTTCTCGGTGTACGACATCTCGCAGGACTGCGCACGTCCTCGCCTGCTCAATCCTGGAACCGGCAGCAATCTGACGATGCCGATTCCGATCACGACGCACGAGGGCGGCTTCTCACCTGACGGCAATACCTATTGGGCCGCAGGAACCGTCGGTGGCTTGCTGCACGCGATCGACATCAAGGACCCAACCAATCCGCGAGTGATCTGGTCCGGATTCACCGGACTGGAGAACCACGGGTTCGGTGTGAGTCCCGACGGCAACCGGCTCTACATCTCCACCCTCGGTGGCATCACCGTTCTGGATGTCAGCGCCGTGCAGCGCCGCGACCCCTACCCGAACGTTCCGCATATCTCGCGGCGATTCTGGATCGACGGCCAGATCACGCAGCACACGATTCCCATCGAGAAGGACGGTCGCCAGCTGTTGCTGACGGTCGACGAGGCGGGTTCGGGCGGCGTGAAGATTCTCGACGCCACCGACGAGCAGAATCTGCAGCTGGTCAACACCATCAAGCTGGAGATCAACCTGCCACCCAACGCCGACCGCTGGTCGCAGTCGGCGGCGGGGAACAGCGTTTTCGGCTACGACGCCCATTACTGTTCGGTCGACCGGCCTGTCGATCCGACGGCGCTGGCGTGTGGCTGGATTCAGTCGGGCATCAGGGTGTTCGACATCCGAGATGTGAACGACGTCAAGGAGATTGCGTACTACAACCCCGGTGGCGAGGCAGGCAAGAACGGCGTTCTGGTGAACTCCCTGCATGCAACGGTCGGTAATCTTGCGGCGCCGCCGCTGATCGGCACCATCGCGATCGCTCGGGCAATCGTCGAGGGTCAGATCTCGGCAGGTGAAGTGCTCAGTCCACGTTCGCATCTGGTGATCGCCGACATGAGTGCCGACTGGTGTATGTCGCCGCCGGAGTTCCACGGCGATCAGATCTGGGTCAGCTGCATGGACAACGGGTTCATGGCGTTGCAACTCGACAACGGGGTGTATCCGCCGAAGTGAACAGGCGTCGAGGTGTCGTGGTCGGAGCCGTTGTTGTCGCGATGGTGATCGGCGTTGCGCTCGGTCTTCTGATCGGCAGACCTGGTTCGACCGACGATGGCGGTCCGGTACTCGGCGCCGTCGAGATCGGGTTCGCGCAAGACATGTCGGTGCACCATGAGCAGGCAGTGTCGTTGTGCGACAACCTGGCTGCAGATGTCGATGCGAAGGTCGGTCAGATCTGCTCAGGCGTTCGGGCGAATCAGGGTCGTGAGATCGGGATGCTTCGAGGCTGGCTCGAACTCTACGATCTACCGCAGTCGTCGCCGACTCCCATGGCCTGGATGGGTTCCGAACATCATGGCGGCCATGGCAATTCGGCGAGCGGGATGCCGGGTATGGCGACTTGGATGGAAGTCGACGAACTTAGGCGACTCAGCGGCCGCGACGCGGAAGTTCGCTTCCTGCAACTTATGCTCCGCCACCATCAAGGCGGGCTGGACATGGCGGGTTACGCGGCCGGTCACACCGACATCGCACCGATCGAACGGATTGCGACGGGAATGGTCTACGAGCAGACGCAAGAGGTTCTTGTGATGGACCAACTACTGCGAGATCGCAGTTCCGCAGCGCTGCCATACCCGTAGAGCTATCCCCGTCCGGCGAAACGGTCGCGCGCATCGCGTCGAAACATGTACCGCAATGCTGCTACGACAGCGACGATGTGGACGATTCGGACGACGCCGATCAATACGGACACCGGATCGAGGTCGTCGATCAGTTCGCCGAAACCGTTGGCGGACAGTGTCGCCGCCATCGGCTCGACGACGAGCGACGCCAACCCGACAGTGCCGAGTCCGACGGCCAGCGTTGTGCGGGCCCACCCGTCGCCTGCCCGCAGACGGAAGGCGATACCAAGAACCACAAGGTAGACGAGAGCGCGAATGCCGAGCCCCGAGGCGAGCGCGCCGACGTCGGAACCTGGATCGTCGAGTTCGACGGCAGTTCGCAGGACCGCCTCGACCGCACCGGCGGTGACGGCGACGACAACGGCGACGACAGCTCGCTCTACCGAAACCGAGGTGGATGGCGTGAGAACTGTTGCGGTCATGGAGAAATCCTGCGTCCGCACTTCGGCGCGCCACATCAACCCGTGGTGGTGATTCGATGTCCCTCTCAGGTATGACCCACGGCAACGAAAAGCGGGCCCGCCGTTGGGCGGGCCCGCTATCCTCGGTGTCGTATCAGCGAGTGGCGGAGAGCTTTTCGGCGTCCGAACGCTGACGGGTAGCCAGATCGGTGAGGACGGCGAAGGCGAGACCGAGGCCGATCCACAGCGTTGCCTGTGTGGCAAGTGACGACAACCGGAATTCCCACAGCAGCGTGGCAGGGAAATCAGGACCGACTTCGTTGACGCCCGGCAGCAGCACGTAGCCGAGCACGACGATGGCGAGGAACGACGCGACCGGTGCAGCGAGGCGAACGCTGAACTGCTGCGTTGCAACGATCTTCGACACGTATGCGGCTGCCGCGATCGCGGCGAGACCGAGGATCACAGCGGCAAGCCAGAGCAGCGTGCGTTTGTTGATGGTCTCGGGATCGCCGACCGCGGGTGGGTTGGCCGGATACTTGAAGAAGGGCACTGCTTCGATGGCGAGCCAGCCTGCGGTTGCAAGGGTCACCGCAAGCACCGGTCCCGGGAGGTTGACCACGCGGCGTGCGTAATGCGCTGTTGCCGCGAAGATGGCACCGAGGGCGAGACCCGCCAACGCTGTCGCGAGGAACAGGCCGCCCTTCTGGCCGTCCCTGGATACGAGCGCATCGTCGCCGTGCGAGTGGCCCTCGGTAGCTTCGTCACCGTGCGAATGACCGGCGACCGCCCCCGCGTCGTCGTGTGGCTCGGCGGCAGAGTTGGCCTCTTCGATCGCGATGGCCGCGTCGACATGCGGTTCGCCGATGAAGAACGCGACACTGCCCGCGAGGAGGCCGGCGATCAGGCCGGCGAGCAGACCACGAATGAGGAGGGTTTTGAGAGTTCCGGTCAGTGGCACGGAAGCCCCAGCAGGTGACGACCGTCGTGCATCAACTCGTGCAGATACATACCGCTGCGCGAGATGGTGCCCTGGTCGAAACCGACAAGGTACAGCGTGAGCAGTGCCATAAGCACGACACCTACTGTGATCAACAGCGTGCCGACCGAATCGGTCGCCTGGCTGGGAGTGTGTGCAATTGCCATTTGGATCCTCCTGGGATTACGCGTCCCGATCGAGCGAATTGCAATGGTGGGGCGTCTGGCTGACCAGCGAGTTTGCGCCGGATCACAGTGGCGCGACCGCTCCGGATTTGCACCGGAATTACCGCTTCACCATTACGTTGTCATCGGCACTTTCGCACCTGTGAACTGGTGGTGTCAATCGTAGAACGCGGCAGCTCGCGTCGTGCTGTAAATGCTGCGCAATCACGGCACCACTCTGCAGACTCGGCCCGCCGAGCCTTGATACCCCCAGTAGGTATACCAGGTAGGGTGGAAGACGTGTATCCAGTGATCCGACGACGTCGACGAGGCACAGTCTCGGCGACCGGATTGCTGATTGCACTGACAGCGTTCGGTGTGTTGTCGATGCACTCGGTGACTGCTACTACGTCTATGAGTGGCGGTCACGCCTCGATGGCGGCGGTGTCCCCGGTCGACAATTCGATCCCGGTGGCGTTCGGCGAGCACCGTTGCCCGTCGGTGCATCAGATGACGCATCCGTGCGCGGGCACTGTGACGTCGTGGCCTGCATTGACAGCGCCGACCTCGCGCGTCGGCATCGAACTCTTCCCCGCAGCAGTGGACGGAATCGGCGGCCGAACCCAGTCGCCGATGGGACGCGCGCCACCGTGGGCCGTGTGGGTGTTGGATCGATCGGTAACTTTGCGAGTGTGACAGGGAGTCCGAGATGTGTAGTCGTCTCGGCGGGTCGTTAGGCCTTGATTCCTGTATTGACCACTCTTGCAAGGAGTTTCACATGCGTACCAAAATCAGTACGACGCTCGCTGCTGCCGCAGTCAGCGCGTTCGTCGTCTCCGGCTGTACCGACAACCCGACCGATTCGTCGATGGAAGGGCACTCGATGGCCCCTTCGTCGACGGCGCAAAACTCGACACCCCCGGCTCCTGCGTCCGTGGAGTTCAACGATGCCGATGTGATGTTCGCGAAGATGATGTACCCGCACCATGCACAGGCTGTCGAGATGGCTGCGATGGCAGTCGGCCGCACAGACAATCAGGAGGTGCTGTCGTTGGCTGCGGCGATCGAATCCGCACAGCAGCCGGAAATGGACCAATTGACGGCGTGGCTGGCCCAATGGGGCCAGCCGGCACCCTCTGCAGACATGGGTGAGATGAGCGGAATGGATCACAGTTCGCAGAGCGGCATGATGACTCAGCAGGACATGGATGCGTTGATGTCGGCGTCCGGTCCGGACTTCGACCGGCTGTGGCTGACGATGATGGTTGCCCACCACACGGGTGCGATCGAGATGGCGAACGTCGAAATCGCGCAAGGTTCCAATCCTGATGCCATAGAGATGGCTCGCACGATCGCCGAAACTCAGCAGCGGGAGATCGACGCTATGCGGCAGCTTCTCGGCTGACCTGATCCGCTTGCGAGGAGAAGGCCGCACCCTCCGCTCGGGGTGCGGCCTTCTCCTGCGGGATTCGGCCGATAGCTATCGACTGGTTCTGCTCGTCCCGGCGTCATGCCCGTGACGGCCGGTGACGGCGTCCGGCGTGAGGTCGAGTCGGCGCAACAATTGTGCGTTGGCTGCCACGACGATCGTCGAGAGGGACATCAGGATTGCCCCGACGGACATGGGGAGTACGAATCCGACCGGTGCAAGCACGCCTGCCGCAAGTGGAACGGAGATGAGGTTGTATCCCGCTGCCCACCAGAGGTTTTGCTTCATCTTTCGGTAGGACGCTCGCGAGAGTTCGATCACCGACAGGACCGACCGTGGGTCGTCGCTGGCCAGGATCACTCCGGCCGATGCGATCGCGACGTCGGTTCCCGCGCCGATCGCGATGCCGACGTCGGCCTGGGCGAGTGCGGGCGCATCGTTGACGCCGTCACCGACCATCGCGACGGTCCGGCCTTCTGTTTGCAACGCAGCGACAGTGTGCGACTTGTCTCCTGGTTTCACCCCGGCGAAGTAGCGGTCCACGCCGAGCTCGGTGGCGACGGACTTTGCGACGGCGTCGGCGTCACCGGTGATCATGACTACCGTGATGCCGCGGTCGTGGAGCGCGTCCACCGCGGCGCGTGACTCGGGCCGGATCTCGTCGGCGAGCTCGAGTGCTCCGATCACGACACCGTCCGCGAGGACGTGCAGAATGATCGCCCCTTCGGCGCGCCATTGGTCGGCGACTGCGAGTTCGATCGCGTGCTCCTGCTCGAGGAGGGCGGGACCACCGACCTGAACTCGGGTTCCGTCGACGTCGGCCGACGCTCCGACAGCCGGGGAGGACCGAAACTCGGCCACGGCAGGGACTGTCAGGTTCCGGTGCCGTGCGGCGGCGACGATAGCGCGTGCGAGCGGATGCTCGGAATCTGCTTCCGCTGCAGCGGCTAGCGCAAGGACCTCGTCAGCAGTGCGGCCTGCGGTCACCTCGACGGCGGTGACGGTCGGTTCGCCTTTGGTCAGGGTGCCGGTTTTGTCGAAAAGCACGGTGTCAACGGTCCGCATGGTTTCGAGTGCCAATCGGTCCTTGACGAGGACGCCGCCTCGGGCTGCTCGTTCGGTGGCGATCGAGACCACAAGCGGAATGGCAAGGCCGAGTGCGTGCGGGCAGGCGATGACCAACACGGTGATCGTGCGTATGACGGCGTCGTCGCCCATCCCGAGTTGCGTCCACACAACGGCGGTGATAGCTGCTGCTCCGAGCGCGAACCAGAACAACCACCCTGCTGCGGTGTCCGCGATGCGTTGTGCTCGTGACGTCGAATTCTGGGCGTCGGCGACCAGCCGACCTATGCCAGCGAGGGTGGTGTCCTGTCCGACTGCGGTGACCTGGACACGAATGCCGGAGTCGGTTGCCACGGTCCCTGCGACGACCTGATCGCCGTCTCCGCGGCGGACGGTGCGCGATTCTCCGGTGATCATCGATTCGTCCATACTCGCCGACCCGGAGACGATGGTGCCGTCGGCCGGCACCCGCCCGCCGGGGCGAACGACGACGACGTCTCCGAGTTGCAGTTGGTCCGGAGCCACCGAGACGACGTCGTCGCCCTCGACCCGTTCGGCTGTGTCGGGCAGCAGAGCGGCAAGTGAATCAAGGGCGGACGTGGTCTGCGCTAGCGAGCGCATCTCGATCCAATGACCGAGCAACATGATCACGATCAGCAATGCCAGCTCCCACCAGAAATCGAGCTGGTGGTCGAGCACGCCGAGGCTCGCTCCTATCGAGGCAACGAACGCGACCGTGATCGCCAATGCGATGAGAAGCATCATTCCCGGTGTACGCGAACGTATTTCGCTGACTGCCCCGGTGAGGAAGGGTGATCCACCCCAGACGAACATGACCGTGCCGAGGACGGGGGAGATCCAGGCGATCCACGCGGCGTCGGGTAGTGAGTAGCCGGCGAGCATCGCGAACATGTCGGAGGCGAATACCACTGGCACCGCGAGCGCCAACATGATCCAGAACAAACGTCGGAACATGCCGACGTGATCGCCGTGACCCGCATGGCCGCCGTGCCCCGAGTGCTCCGAGTGCACTGAATGGTCGGCTGGAGAAGGGCCGTGCTCGGAACTGGCGTGGCCCGGAGCTGTGGCGGTCGTTCCGATATCGGCGTGGGTGTGGTTGGTCATTTCTGCGCTGTCCTTCGGTCGAAACAGATACCCCTAGGGGGTATAACTCGTGACTCGGACTATACCCCCTGCCCGTACTTCCGAAAAGCCCCGATAGAAGATCGACGCTTGGAAAATCGCACAACCCCTCCATTGCCCGTTGGCACAGTGCCTAATGACATGACGGGACATCGCTGGCACCGTCAGTGCACATGAACAGTGCGGTTCGGAGTAGAAGCTTGTCAGCGGGTCGAACCCGCAATCGGTCGGTGGCGGCCTTCGTCGCCTGCCTGCTCGGGTTGTCGGTCGTCCAGGTGGTAGCTGCGCCCGGTGTGAGCGCAGCGCCGGTCAGTTCGGCGACCGACCGCCAGGAGCGCCCGGTGTACTCGCGTGACGGGATCGCCGTCACCTACGTGAGCTACCTCCTGCCTCTACCCGCAGACGCGCCGGCGCATCCCGCGGAATGCGATCGGGTCGGCTTCCTGCGCTACCGCGTCGCGGATGGCCCGACGAATTCACGCGACGCAGACCACGTCGTCGTCCAGCAGCAGGGACTCGGCGGCGGTGCCATCAACTCCGACGGTGTGTCGTTCAATACCGTCAACTCCGCCCGTAACCTCGGCACCGACATCGAGTACTGGGCTCTCTCGCGCCGCAGCGCCTGCCTCGACGAGAAGTTCGGCTTCGACGTCGCCCTGCGGACCGGCAACTATCTCGACGCAGTCGACTACTACTTCAACGGCAAAGAACTCGACGGGCAGAAGTTCCCCGGCTTCAAGCAGTCGCACGACCTGCAGGTGACGGACTGGATGGGCATCGAGCGCATCGTTCGCGACCAGTACGAGATCATGCTCGCCGAGCTTCCCGAGCAGGCGGAGCGGCAACAGAAGTTCGTCTGCACCGGAATCTCACTCGGCGGCTTGGTTACCGGGATGTTCGCCGACTGGGATTTCGACGGCAACGCTGCAACGAACGACGACGCCGGCTTCAATCAATGCGCGGCGTTCGCGGCCCAGGACACGATGATCACCTCGGATCCGGTCGCGATACAGAACACCCCCTTCTTCCGTGACGTCACCGACGTCATCGTCGGTACCGCCAACGGCGTCCTGCAGACCGGATTCCGTGCCGGTGTCTTGCCGCGTACTCTCGGCCCCGCACCGGTCATCGGAACGAAGGCATTTCTGATCTACCGCCTTGCAGGCTTGGCCGCGCATCTCGAGCCGGACGCGGAATCCCAACTGCTGAGCCATCTTCCGCACGACCTCGAAGTGGATCTGACGCTGAACACCCTGTTTGCTCCGACGTGGAGTTCGTTTGTCACCAACGGTGCGGACGGCTCGGGAACGATACGCGATTTCCGTTTCACCAACGACGCTCTGCTCGGCGTCTTCATCGACAACAACTCGTCCAACTTCTCGCTACTGCAGCAAGGTATCGGTGCGCTCGACGGTGGACCGGTGCAGGACAAGTCGTTCCCGAATCCAGGCGAGGTCACACAGATACCTCTCCTCGGCACCTACCTGCGGTTGAGCGCGGGTTCGCAGAAACGGGTCGCTCCGACCGACCGCACGGTGCTCTACACCTGGCGCAACTACGACGACGTTCGCGGTGTTCCGTTCACGGCGCCGAATCATGAGGTCGCTGATATTCGAGATGTGGCAAGGCAATTGGCGACCGGCGGTCCGACTGCGTATTGGGAGACGTACTTCCCGTCGCGCGTGGTCGTCGACATCGGCGCGGGCTTCGGCGGCGCGCGGAGCGGTGAAATGGTGAATCTGCGGTACGACAACATGAGTCGCACCAAGCCCAATTTCGCGGCGTTCGCCGGCGACGGTTCGATCGGAGGCACAGCTGGCGTGCTCTTCCCGGCTCCCATGCTGTCCCAGGTGAATACCTTGCCCGGGTACAACCACATCGACACGATCGGTGCGGCCGCGATCCAGAACAACGGCCAACCCGACTACAGCGGTCAGTACCTCGCCGAGTTCATCAAGGGACTCTGAGGTGACAACGCGTAAAGGCCACTGGCTGATCGGCGCCATTGTTGTTGCGCTGCTGTCGGGTTCGGTGTTGGTGGAGACTCCCATCGAGGCCACTGCGGCACCGATCGTGCCCGGCGTACCCGACCGAGAGGTCGTCACACCGGTCACCGGCGACCCGGCTCTCGGTGACGACGTCGAGCAGACCTATGTGCGACTGCACTATCCGAGCCCGTTCTCGACGGCGAACCATCCGGAGGAGTGCGACTGGATCTCCTACCTCCGATACCGCTCGACGAAGGGGCCGAAGGACTCCGCGAAGGCGGATGCGATCCTCACCATGCAGCCGGGCCTGTACTCCGGTGCCGCCAACCTGAATACGCAAGCGCCGCAGGTTGTTCGGAAGGCGGCGGCGCAGGGTAAGTACGTCGAGTATCTCTCGATCGACAGGCGAGCGAACTGCGCGGAGGACCGTACGGGGTGGGCCGCCGCCGAGGAGGCGGGCGACTATCACGTCGCAGCGAACTACTACTTCGGTGGTGCCGAGATCGACGGCAAGAAGTATCGGTACCAAACCCCGCAGGACCTTGCCTTCCTCGGTGAGTACGGTCTGGCGCTGACCCTGGACGACTGGCGTGCCGTCATAGCGCACGTACTCCCCAACGAGGCGGACCGCACCAGGTCCTACTGCGGCGGCCATTCGCTCGGGGCGTTCCTCGTCGGTCCGATGATGGCGTGGGATTTCGACGGCAAACGCGAGACCGAGGCGGACGCGGGCTTCAACCTGTGCGGCGGCGGCAGCGTGCCGTTGGACGGATTCGCGATGACTGATCCCGCGGGTCTGGAAGGTACGGGGCTGCTCGACGAGTTTCTATCGACCGCAGGCGGTTTCGTGCGTAAGGGCGTCGACTACCTGCTCGCGAACGGTCTCGGCGTCGGTCAGCTACCTGTCATAGCTGTGTCGGAGGTGATGAACACCTATCAGCTGGCTGCCATGGCCGCGGCACAAGATCCGAGCGGTGAAAGCGATCTCGGCAGAATCGTCCCTGCGGATCTGCGGACCGAACCGTGGATGCGGCTGTTCTACGGGCGCGACTACCTCGATCTGTTCACCGGATCGAATCTGCCCCGCGATTTCCGGATCACCAACACAGCTGCCCTCGCAATGTTTTTCGATCAGAACTCGGCGGAATACGTCCTACAGACCGGAATGGGGTTCTACGACTGCCCTGTGCAAGGTAAGACGTACCCGATTCCGAACGGCCTTGCGTCGGTGCCGATTCTCGGCCCCACGATCTTCGTCATCCCGCAGCGCGTCGGCTTCGGACAGAACTACACCCCCGCCGACAAATCAGCGTTGTGCGGCTGGAGGAATTACGACGCCGTCGCCGAATCGAGCATCGACGGACCGGATCTCGGCCACGGTCCACCGACCGACCAGGACCACGAAGTGACCGACGTGCATCAGTTCGCGCGGTCGATGAACCCGGGCGGGCAGCCGACCGATTTCTTCGAGCTCTACACGCCGATCAAGTTGATCACCGACATGGTCTTCGCGCTCGGAGTGGGTCGAGACGGCGATCTCGAGCACCTCGAATACCGATCCGGCGGCGTCCTCGATTTCCTGCTGCACCTCGGCCGCTGGCAGAGCACACCGGCGGGCACACGGAACCTCACGTTGCTTTCGGGGGATTCACCGGTGCAGAACGCGGGTTTGGGTGGACTTCTGCCGTACAACGCCAAGTTCCTACCCGGCTACCGGCACTATGACGTAGTGACCGCAGCCGAGAAACAGAACAACGGCGTACCCGAACTCGCCAGTTCCTACATCGCGGGGTTCATCACGAAGCCTGTGTCGTGATGACGCGGCCAGAAGCGGCGAGGCTACCCGCCGACGTCGTTGCGGCCATGCGTACCAGAGCGGCTGCGCTGATCGGGGGGTTCTCCGCAGCGTTGCCGCCCTACGAACAGGTGCCGGCAGCTCTGGTGGAGACGCAATTCGTCGAGGGTGCGAAGGCGAACGTCGAGGCGTTCTTCGAGTGTCTGGAAAACGGCTTCCCGCTGCCGGCCGACAAACTTGCCGTCATCACCAATCTGGCGCTGCAACGCGTTCGTGACGGGGTGCCACTGGAAACCGTTCTCGGTACCTACCGCGCTGGTGCCGCCTTTCTGTGGGCGGAACTGGAACGTACGTCCGATGACGACGAACTGGCTGCATTGCGTGCAGTCGGTCCGCTGTTGATGGAGTACGTCGCGACGGTGACGTCGCACGTGGCGGTCGCGTGTATCGACCACGTCAGCGACCCGTTGTGGGAACAACGTGACCGGCGCCGCGCGATGATCGACGCGCTGATCGACGGTCGCACCCCACGAGAGTGGATGGACGACGGAACCGTTGCGGTCGCGGACGCGTTTCTCGTCGTGGTGTTTGCGGTCGGGGCATCGGCGAATCCGGCTCTGGCCGCGATGGTGCGCAGCAGGCTGGACCGGATTCCAGGCGCGTTCGCGAGGCTCGATCGCACAGGCTGGACCGCGCTTGTGCCGCTTGCAGGCTCCGTGGAGAACACCGCGGCCACGGTGGCGAATCGCTTGCAGAAGACGGAATCGACACCTCCGACGGACGGGTTGTGGATCGGCGTCGCCCCGGCAAAGACGCACGCAGACATACCGACCGCAGTTCGGGATGCAACCAACGTCGCGTCGATCTGCCGACATCTCGACAGGCACGGCATAGTGACGCGGCCAGAGGACGTACTCGTGCACTTTGCGTTGCTGAGCGGGGTCGGCGTGCGGCGCTATCTCGCCGATGTGATCGATCACCTGCGCGCGCAGCCGACGCTCGACGAAACCCTGACCGCGTTCTTCGACAGCGACTATAACCAGATCGCTGCCGCCCGACGACTCGGGATCCATCGCAACACCGTGACCTATCGACTCACGGGTGTTGCGACGCTCACCGGCTTGGACCCTATGCGACCACGGGAGGCGATGGTGCTCCTCGCCGCTCAGTTGGTCGCGTCGTTGCAGGACTGATCAGGTGTGGGTGTCAGCCCTTGGCTGCGACGTCGAGGACAACCTCGAACTCGAGTAGCGAGGCACCGGAGGCGACGGGCTTCGCGCGCTCACCGGAATGGGCCTCACGGGCGGGCCCGTCCCGCCATGTTGCGAAGGACTCCTCGGAGTCCCATTGCGTCACAACGAAATAGCGATCGTCGCCCTTGACTGGACGGAGCAATTGAAAGCCGAGGAAGCCCGGCGAATTCTCGACTGCGTGCGCACGCGCAGCGAATCGTTCTTCGAGTTCGGGTCCCGCGCCTTCGGGGACCTCGATTGCGTTGATCTTCACGACTGCCATGCTTGAAAACAGTACCCGGCCGACCGAACCGAGAGGGGTGCGCGAAGGTGTTGCACGACGAAGGTGGCTCGGGAGCCCCGATCGTGCTGTTGCACGGGCTGATGGGCAGCGCTCGCACCTGGCGTCGTCACGTCCCGTGGTTGCGTGAGCACGGCCACGTCTACACCTTCGACGCCGCAGGCCACGGCAGGCCCGCGCCGCAGCACTTGACCACCGAAGCGTTCGTCGACGACCTCGCGGCTGCGCTCGCGCCGATCGACGAGCCGCTGACGGTGATCGGGCACTCGATGGGCGGTCTACACGGTTGGTGCTTCGCTGCGGCGTACCCCGATCGGGTGACCGCGCTCGTCGTCGAGGACATGGCTCCGGACTTCCAGGGGCGGACTGCCGCGCACTGGGCGGCGATGATCAAGGCGTGGCCGCAACCGTTCCGAACGGAAGCGGAGCTCTTCGGCTTCTTCGGAGACGTTGCGGGACAATACTTTCTGGACTCGTTCAGTCATCGCTCCGACGGCTGGTACCTACATGGCGACGTGGACACCTTTCGCGACATCTCCGAGGAATGGGGCACGCGGGACTTCTGGGCGCAGTGGCAGGACGTCCGCGTGCCTGTGTTGCTGATCGAAGGCGAGTACACGATCACCCCGGAGGGGCAGATGCAGCGAATGGCTGATCTGCACCCCGATTCGACCTACATCCGCATCGCCCACGCTGGGCACCTCGTGCACGACGACCAGCCGGACGCCTATCGCGTCGCGGTCGAAGAATTTCTCGGCGGGCTCGGCTGAGCACCCTCACCCGCCAGGGCGAAGAGGCCATCGTCGGTCTGCTCGATCAAACCGTCGACAAGTAGCGAATCCAGCGCGCGATCACGCTGGGCAGGGTCCTGCGGCCAGACGATGTCCAGGCGCGCCTTCTCGACCGCCCCACTCCCGGCGCGCAACACGTCGAGCAGTTTGCCCCGGACCTGCCTGTCGGTCCCTGCGAACTTCTGCACCTTCTTCGGCGCAGCCGTGGACGGGGGTTTGCCCGCGTCGACCCACGCGCAATCCGGCAGCGGACATCGAGCGCAGTCGGCCGAGCGTGCCGTGCAGATGACCGCGCCGAGTTCCATCAGTGCGGCCGACATCGTCGCGGCGCGTGCGGTATCTGTCGGCAGCAGCGCTTCGACGTCTGCGAGGTCGCGCGTCGTCGACGGATTGCCTGCGTCCACAAGGCCGTGCACAGCGCGTGCGACAACTCGGCGAACGTTCGTATCCACGACGGGCACCCGGGCGCCATAGCAGAAACAGGCAACAGCGCGCGCGGTGTAAGCGCCGACGCCCGGCAAAGTTAGTAGCGCATCGACATCGGAGGGCACGACGTCGTCGAAATCGGCTGCCAGAACGCGGGCACACTCGTGCAGGCGCAAGGCACGGCGTGGATAGCCCAATTTTCCCCAGGCTCGCAGCACTTCGCCCTGTGAGGACCCGGCCATCGCGGACGGCACCGGCCAGCGTGCCACCCACTGCTCCCAGATCGGCGCGACCCGCGAAACCGGTGTCTGCTGCAGCATCACTTCGCTCATCAGGATCTGCCAGCCCGTCACTCCAGGACGCCTCCACGGCAGGTCACGAGCGTTGTCGCGGTACCACTCGAGCAGCTCCTCGGTGCCGTTGCCCTTGCTGAAAGACACGGTTCTCACAACCTCCCTGCAGCCGCTGTCGGTGAGAGTTTCCGCATGCTTTACGCGTCGAACTCGCTGGTAACCTGCAGAATATGCACAATGGCACCATGCCGAATGCCAACCCGATCAGCGCCTGGAAGTCCCTACGTGAGGGCAACGAGCGATTTGTTGCCGGAGCTCAGGAGCATCCTAGCCAGGGTGCGGCCTATCGCGCGCAGCTCGTCAACGAGCAGCATCCGACCGCCATCCTGTTCGGCTGCGGCGACTCCCGCGTCGCTGCCGAGATCATCTTCGACCAGGGCCTCGGCGACATGTTCGTCGTTCGGACAGCAGGCCATGTCGTCGACAGTTCCGTACTCGGGTCGATCGAGTACGGAGTGGCGATTCTCGAGGTCCCGCTGATCGTCATTCTCGGTCACGACCGCTGCGGTGCCGTGCAGGCGACACTCGACGCCCTCGACCGCGGCAAGGTCCCGGACGGATTCATCCGCAGTGTCGTCGAGCGCGTCACACCGTCGATCCTGATGGGCCGCAACGAGGGTTTGACGACGGTCGACGAGCTGGAAACCCGCCATGTGGTCGAAACCGGGTCACTGATCATGCAGCGTTCTCGGATCATCGCCGATCGAGTCGCGTCAGGTAAATGCGCCATCGCGCACGTCACCTACAAGCTCGCAGACGGCAAAGTTCAGCTGCACGGTTCGCTCGGTGACATCGGCGAGGTCGTCTGAGGGCGTCTGTATACGAAATAGGGCTGTGACGCGTTCGATGCCGACACGCCGAGCCAGGTCGCTCGCTCACCAGGTCGAGACACCTACCGTGTAAACGTGTTGGAACCGACCGGACCGCTGCCACCCGAAATCTATTGGCGTCGTCGTATGCTCGCGATCGGCGTCGCGGTGGTCGCGGTGGTCCTCGTGGTCTGGGCCGTCAGTTCGATCGGCGGGGACGAATCGCCCGACACCACCGCAGCTGCCGCGAGTTCTTCGTTGACGCTGCCTTCTGCCGCATCGTCGACCTCGGTTGTCGACACCGGCCAGCCCGGTAGCTCGGGCGGCGGTTCGGGGTCGGGCTCGGATTCGAGCGAAACCTCGCCGGCTGCTGGGACGCCGACATCGGCAGCCCCTGTCGCACCGGGACAGTGTCCCGATCAGTCGCTCGCCATCAAGGCCACCGTCGAGCAACCGACCTACCAGGTCGGTCAGGAACCCGTCTTCGGCATCGTGATCACCAACATCTCGCCGACGCCGTGCGAACGCGAACTCGGCGCGGGCTTGCAGCAGGCGATGGTCTACACCATCGACGGCCAAGTTCGGCTGTGGTCGAACATCGACTGCTTCCCGAACCCGGAATCGCGCATCCAGCAGCTCAAGCCGGGCGAGCAGGCACTGTTCACGGTCAAATGGTCGGGGACGACGTCGCAGCCGGATTGTGCAGGCGATCGTGCTCCCGTCGCACCCGGCGCCTACACGGTCGTCGCGCAGCTCGGGGCATTGCGCAGCGGTCCGGAGCCGTTCAATATCGCGTGAGTCGTTAGTCGTACGGACCCGAGATGCTCGCCTCCGCGAGCCTCGACAGTCCTTCGCGGATGTGGCGCGCCCAGCTCTGACCGATACCGTCGACCGTTTGCAGGTCGCCGGCAGTGGCAGCCAGAATTCCTTGCAACGAGCCGAATGAACCTACCAGCCAATGGATTTGGTGAAAAGGCAGCCGTGGAACGCGCGTCAGCACGCGGTAGCCACGTGGATTCATCGGAGTATCGAGCGCCTCGATGGTCGGGGGATAGCCGAAGATCTGCGACAGCATCGTGAGATCGAGCAGGTCGACGTCGGTGAGTGTGTCGACGGATTCCAGCGTCTCGTCGATTGCCTGCCCGCTCGGCGGTTCCTGCCCGGCCAGGTAGTCACGGATGAGCAGCTGTCGCGCAAATTCGTTGTCGCCAACCAGTTCTTCGAGCTGCAAAGCCAATTGCCGCCCGTCGGTGCCGAGTTCCAGGACGTCCTGCTCGATCTCGACCGAGATTCGACGGACCATCTCGAGTCGTTGCACGACGGTAAGGGCATCGCGAAGCGTCACGAAGTCTTCGATCTCGACGACCGATAGTTGCCGATTAACTTCGTCGAGACGGGCCTTGTACCGTTCCAGCGTTGCGACCGCCTGGTTCGCCCGCGACAGGATCGTCGCAGAACCTGCCATCACGTGGCGGATCCCGCCGACGTACACGCTGACGATGCTCATCGACTGGCTGACCGACACCACCGGAAAGCCGGTCATGATCGCCGTGCGCTCGGCCGCGCGATGCCGGGTGCCGGATTCGACGGTGGGGATCCTCGGGTCGGGAACCAGCTGAACGTTGGCGCGCACGATGCGCGCGGCATCGGTCGAAAGCACAACCGCGCCGTCCATCTTCGACAGTTCACGAAGCCGGGTCGGTGCGAATTCGACGTCGAGTGAGAAGCCACCGTCGCAGATGGCCTCGACGCTCGGGTCGTAGCCGAGCACGATCAATCCGCCGGTTCGGCCACGCAGAATCCGTTCGAGACCGTCGCGCAGCACAGTGCCGGGGGCCAGTCGGGCGATGGCGTCGCGCAAGGCAGCTGTCGGCTCTTCCACGTCACCCTCTCCCTCATGGTTGGTTCGCTATGGTCGGTCGCGCAAGTTTCGAGCTTGCACCCGAACATGTGTGCACCTCAGATTACGCATGCGTGTGTGCGAATGTGGACGCATGCCGTTCCTCGGCTCTCGGCTACTCAATGGAAACCCGGTATGGCCTCGCGCAGCGCCTCGCCGAGATCGGCAACCGGAATTGCTTTGATACCCGCAGGAATCGGGCCGTGGTCGAGGGGTACCACCGCGCGGGTGAAGCCGAGTCGCTGAGCTTCGGCGAGGCGCCGGCCGATGTTCGAGACCCGGCGCACCTCGCCGGTCAGGCCCACTTCGCCGATCACGACCGTGCCTGCCTGCATCGCCGTTGTTTCGAGCGTCGACGCGAGAGCAACCGCGATGGCGAGATCGGCCGACGGCTCGGTTATCCGCATGCCCGCAACCGTGGAGACGTAGACCTCGTGCTTCGAGAAGTACTTTTTCACCCGGCTCTCCAAGACCGCAAGCATCATCGCAACCCGGTTGTAGTCGAGCCCACTGACCGCCCGCCTGGGTGTCGGCATCTGCGAAGGCGTTGTGAGAGCTTGTATTTCGCCGAGCATCGGGCGCTTGCCGTCCATCGTGACGGCGACCGCGGTACCGGGAACAGCGTTGGCGCGGTTGTGCAAAAACAGCCCGGAGGGGTCGCTGATTCCTTCGATGCCGTCCTCGTGGAGTTCGAAGCAACCGACCTCGTCGGAAGCCCCGAAGCGGTTCTTGATGCCGCGCAGCATCCGCAGCGTCGAGTGGCGGTCGCCTTCGAAATTCAGCACGACGTCGACCAGATGCTCCAGCGTGCGCGGACCAGCGACCGCGCCTTCCTTGGTGACGTGGCCGACCAGCAGCACGGCGATGCCGGAGGCTTTGGCAAGCGATGTCAACGCTGTCGTGACCGCGCGAACCTGGGTGACACCGCCGATCACTCCGTCGACATCGGTCGCGGACATGGTCTGCACAGAGTCGACGATCACGAGTGTGGGTCCGACCTGCTCGACATGGCCGAGGACGGTCACGAGGTCGGACTCCGATGCCAGATAGACCCGTTCGTGCACCGCGCCTGTGCGGTCGGCGCGCAGGCGCACCTGCCCAGCGGATTCCTCGCCGGTAACGTAGAGGGCGCGTTCGCCCGCGGCACGTCGAGCCCACTGGTGAACGACCTCGAGCAGCAACGTCGACTTGCCCACACCGGGTTCGCCGGCGAGTAGTACCACCGAACCAGGAACGATCCCGCCACCGAGAACCCGATCGAGCTCGCCGACCCCGGTCGGCAGCGCGATGTTCGTTGTGCCGTCGACCTGCGTTATCGGCGTTGCAGGGGTGGACGGCAGCATCGCTGCGCGTTGTGCGCCGATTCCGCGAGCTGTACCTACCGCGGCCAGTATCGGAACCTCGTCGACCGAACCCCAGGTACCGCAGTCAGGGCATTTGCCGACCCATTTTGCGACCGTGTGCTGACAGGACGAGCAGCGATAGCTCGATTTCGGTTTGGCCACGTTCGGGAGCCTAGGTCCGCCGTCCGACAATCGGACGGCGGCGTGCCGGGTGTGAGCCCAGGGGAACTAGTGGCCGCCCTCGGCCTCTTGCCCGCCTGCTGAACCGTGCTCTTCGGTAAGCCCCGACTTCTCGGTCTCGATCCGTTCGGCTGCGGCGGCATCGACAGGAACGTTGATCGTGATGTCGCCTGCTTCTGCGAAGGTGAACGTGACCGCGACGGTCAGCCCGGGGGAGACGCTGCGCTTCAGATCGTTGATCTCGACCACGAGCTTCGTCTTACGTACGGTCGCCTGCTCGGACGCTGTGGAGGGTGCCGTCGATTCCGACTCCGACTCCGATGCCAGAGCAGTCGGCGGCACGGCCTCGATTGCTGCCTGCGGGTCGAGCTCTGGCGTGGCCTCCGGCTTGATCGTGACCGACCCTGCGTCCGAGGTGATCTTCTCCAGCTTGTCGGCTTTGTCCTCGCTGGTGTTGACCACGAAGAACGCGAGGGCAGCCTTGCCGCCCTCGGCATTGGAGTAATCAGCGCTCGGATACAGCACGTGAAGGTTGCGCAGCGAGATCGGGCCCAGTTCTCCTGCGCTGCCGTTCACCGCTGCGACCTGCGTGGTCATCTGTGAGATCTGGCCCGAGCCGCAGCCGACGAGGGCGAGCGTCGTGCCCGCGGCGAGCGCAATGAGTGCGGCGACGCGACGTGTGGGCGCTACGGTCTTCACGGGGGTCCTCCATCGAGTTCTGACGTTGGGGGCGTGGGTACTCTCGCTCCAACCACGCAGCGTAGTAGTCCACTGCAGAGCCTAAGCCGCTGGGCCGGTTCCTTAACGGAGAACGCGACCATTTCTCTGTAGCCGGGAACCTGTTCCGGCACAGCACAATGCACGTATCGCCGCCTGTGTCAACCCCCACGATCAGGTCGCGATGCCCCTGACCTGCACCGTTGATCCCACCGCCCGATTGCGCCGTGTTAAACTGGCTACATCGAAAGGGGCACGGGACACATGATTTTCAAGGTCGGAGACACCGTCGTTTACCCCCATCACGGAGCGGCGTTGATCGAGGCAATCGAAACTCGCACCATCAAAGGTGAACAAAAGGAATATCTCGTTCTCAAAGTTGCACAGGGAGATCTCACCGTTCGCGTTCCTGCGGACAACGCAGAGTACGTCGGTGTTCGCGACGTAGTCGGCCAAGAAGGCCTCGACAAGGTCTTTCAGGTGCTCCGCGCACCGCACACCGAAGAGCCGACCAACTGGTCGCGTCGGTACAAGGCAAACCTCGAAAAGCTTGCTTCCGGCGACGTGAACAAGGTCGCCGAAGTTGTGCGCGACCTGTGGCGTCGTGAGCAGGACCGTGGTCTCTCTGCCGGAGAGAAGCGCATGCTCGCCAAGGCTCGTCAGATTCTGGTCGGCGAATTGGCTCTCGCCGAAGGCACGGACGACGCCAAGGCCGAGATCATTCTCGACGAGGTTCTTGCTGCAGCGTCCTGATTCGTTCAGGACAGTGATTTTCAGAGCAATGTCCGGTGAAGGAACATCGTTCCTGGACTTGGCGGTACGCCTGTGACCACAGCATCCGGCGGCCGCGTTGTCGCATTGGTACCCGCGGCCGGCCGGGGCGTTCGCCTCGGTGAACAAACGCCCAAGGCGTTTGTCACCCTCGCGGGCACGTCGATGATGCGGCTTTCCGTCGACGGTCTGCTCGCCTCCGGCGTTGTCGACCATGTCGTCGTCGTTGCACCCGCCGAATTGATCGGTGCGGCCGTTGGGCTGCTTCCAGCCGGTGTGCAGGTTGTCGAAGGTGGTGCCGAGCGTATCGATTCGGTGCGCGCCGGAATCGCCGCGGCTCCCGATGCCGACATCTACCTCGTGCACGATGCCGCACGGGCTTTGACACCGACCACCTTGATCGCGCGCGTCGTCGCGGAATTGCGTAGCGGTCGCAAGGCTGTGGTTCCCGCTTTGGAAGTCACCGACACCATCAAAACCGTCGACATTCTCGGTGGCGTGACGGGAACTCCGAAGCGCAGCGAGTTGCGCGCGATTCAAACACCGCAGGGGTTCGACGCCGCACTGCTGCGTCGCGCATACGAGGCGGCGTCGGCCGACGACCCAGCGACAGACGACGCGGGACTTGTCGAGCGGCTCGGCGAGCGCGTGCGGACGATCCCCGGCGACCCGCTCGCTTTCAAGATCACCACCCAACTCGACCTCACCTTGGCTCGGGCACTGACTGCAGCAACAACGAAACCAGCAACGAACACTGCCGACGAGGGGTTGGGATGAGAGTCGGAATCGGTACCGATGTGCATCCGATCGAACCTGGCAGGCCCTGTTGGATGGCCGGACTGCTGTTCGAGAACGCAGACGGTTGTTCCGGTCATTCCGACGGCGACGTCGCGGTCCACGCATTGTGCGACGCCTTGTTGTCGGCTGGTGGGTTGGGCGATCTGGGAGCGGTTTTCGGTACCGGTCGGCCGGAGTGGGCCGGCGTGAGTGGCGCTGCGATGTTGACCGAGGTCCGCAGGTTGCTTGCCGAGCAAGGCTTCATTGTCGGAAACGCCGCGGTTCAGGTGATCGGGAACAATCCCAAGATCGGCCCACGGCGAGCCGAGGCGCAGGACGCACTGTCCGCCCTGCTCGGTGCTCCTGTTTCGGTTTCGGCCACTACCACGGACGGCCTTGGTTTGACAGGCCGCGGCGAGGGCATAGCCGCTGTGGCGACGGCATTGATAACGGTGGCATCGCCGGTCGCGTGATCGCGGGAAGACACCTCTGAACAG
This sequence comes from Antrihabitans spumae, assembly GCF_043944905.1. Taxonomy (NCBI): domain Bacteria; kingdom Bacillati; phylum Actinomycetota; class Actinomycetes; order Mycobacteriales; family Nocardiaceae; genus Antrihabitans; species Antrihabitans spumae. The sequence goes on along the minus strand of NZ_JBIMSN010000106.1, from coordinate 38,041 downwards.
GCATGTTCGCGGGTTGGACGCGACCCGTTCGGCCTGATTCAGCAACTCGCTAGTTATCGATACGTGATCAAGTCGCAGCACATCTGCGGCTGCGTCGTTACGTAATAGATGCGAAGTTGTGACCCGTGGTCTATGCTCCCTTTCACCGGTGTGTCGCACGTCTCACCCTCGAATCCGGGGCGTGCGACAGACCGGCAGCTATTCGCCGCGAACGTCCTTCAACTGCTCTGCAGGCCAGAAGCACAGAAGACCTGCTATCGAACGGGTGGTAACTCATGGTTGTCGATGAACCAGACGCCGTCACCAACGACGAACCTCGAACTGTGCCGGCCTGGTCGGTAGCGGCGTGGCCGCTGCGGTAGAAGGTTGCCGCGATCTTGATTCTGCCTGTTGTGCTGGCTATGACGCTCGGCGCACTTCGAGTCCAATCGGAACTACGTGACGCCTCGCGGCTGAGTATCGCTGCGGACGACTCCGACATCGTTCTCCCGCGGTCGAATTCATCGGTCGCACAAACGATCTCGCCGTAGCGGCCGCAACGCGCACCGACGTAGCATCGGCGACCGCTCGTTTCGACGAGATCGCAACACGATTCGGCGAATTGATCAGGTCCGGCGAATTCGAAACCAGCGTCGCTGCCCGACTTCGCAACGGCGACAACAACTGCCGACTCCCTGCGCAAGCTGGTGGCAACAGGGGCAGCGCCGGTTTCGCAGTTGGCTCAACTCTCCGACGACGTCACTGCGAGCACGTCGGCGGCACTCACGTCCACAATGCGATCGATCGACGACGACGGCGTCCGGACCTTCGCCGACAGCTTGGCAGTCGCACTTTCGGCACAACGGTCGCTGACCACGCAGGAGGTGCTGGTCGAGTCCACCGACTTCGGTGACGACGTCGCGGTCCGCGTCCAGGTCGCTGCCGCTGCGGGAACCGAGACGGCTGCCCTCGACGAATTGGCACGACTCGGATCGACATCGGTCGACGTCAGTGCATTGCTGTCCGCCGTGCAGAACCGCAGAGATGCCTACAGCAGGCCCGGTGCGGCCGCAGTCGAAGCCAGCCAGTTCACGACGTCTGCCGAGTCGAGCGCCGAACAGTACGGCCAGCTCACCGGCGCACTCGGCACGGAACTGAGCCAGACCGTCCAGGCACGCGCCAACGACCTTCGCTCGGCGGCGTTGCGCGATGCGGCAATCGTGCTCGGCGCAGTCCTCGTCGCGCTTGCTCTTGCGCTCGCCGTCGGGCGGTCGCTGATCCGGTCGATCAGTACGTTGCGCCACGGGGCACTGCAGGTTGCCCGGCTCCGACTGCCCGAAGAGATCGAACGCCTCGGAACGAGTGGCGGTGTTCCGGTCATCACGGCGGTTCCGGTGCACACCAAGGAAGAGATCGGGCAACTCGCGAGGGCTGTCGACGATATTCACTACCAGGCACTCCGCCTGGCGAGTGAGCGCGGCCAGCATCTGCAGATCGGCGACATGTTCGAAACGCTGTCCCGGCGCAGCCGTTCACTCGTCGAGGAGCAACTCTCGCTCATCGAGACGCTGGAACGCGACGAACAGGATCCCCAGCGGTTGGAGCATCTGTTCCGCCTCGATCACCTCACGACCCGCATGCGACGTAACGGCGACAACCTTCTCGTCCTCGCTGACACGACCGAACGCAGTGGTCGGTTGGATCCGGTTCCGGTCGGCGATGTGCTGCGTGCCGCGATGTCGGAGGTCGAGGAGTATCGCCGCGTCGAGATCGGTCCGGGCACGGACGCCGCATTGACGGGTTCGGCCGCCGCGGATATCAGCCATCTTCTTGCCGAACTCATCGACAACGCATTGCGCTTCTCGCCACCCGACACGAACGTCGCGTTGACGGTGTCACGCGCTGTCGACGGCGGCATCCTCGTAGAGGTCGTCGACGGCGGGCTCGGGATGCCGGAGGCCGACCTGCGCGCTGCAAACGACAGGCTGTCGATGGGTGGCGAGGTCACGCCCGAAACTGCAAGGCGCATGGGACTTTTCGTTGTCGGTCGACTCGCTCGACGCCACGATGCGACGGTGCGGATCCGAAGCACGTCTGGCCAGCACGGGCAGTCGGGTATCACGGTCAGCGTGCATCTTCCCGGCGCTCTCATCGCAGCGCCACGTGCTGTCGACCGCACCAATGGCCAGAACGCAGGCGCACCGGTCCGCAGCAGTGCCATCGAGTCAGCCGACTTCTTCGGTGCTCGACGCGTCGCCGACAACACCGAAAGCAGACCCGACGATGCGGTGTTCGCAGGCAGGGTGTCGACGCCTGTCGAACCTGCATCGGATCCGACGTATTCGCCAGGTCTGCCGCGACGTTCACCGGGTGCGAGTGGTGTCAGCGCGGAATCGATGCTCAGGCCGATCGGGGTGACGCCGACCCCGGCACCGGCGACGACATCGGACACCGGCCGTCCCATTCAGTCGGAGACCTACGACTTTTTCAGCCCGAGGCCGACCATCGACAGTTCCGACGACCAGCCGGCAGGCGATCCAGTCTGGCCGACGGTCGAGTTTCCGGTGCCCGATCCTGCCCCACCAGCCGTGCCTGCGGACGCCGAGCCGCAGGCCGCGGCCGACGCCCCGCCGATCTTCCAGCGCCTCACCTCGGAGTGGCTGTTGGAGACGACGCCAGGTGACTCGGGCGAGCGCAACTGGTCGACGCCTGCCGATACCGGCTGGTCGGCCGCGCAACACGCCACCGAAAGTAGGATCGATCGCTACACCGATTCCGGGCTTCCGTTGCGCGAGCGCGGCGCTCGCCTCGTTCCAGGTCACGCGCGCTGGAATGCGAGTACCGGGGGCGGAACGATCCGCAACGTGCGTGATCCAGCAGAGGTTCGTGCACTACTCGACGAGCAGTTCGCAGGTGTCCGACAGGGACGGACCCGCACCGAAGAAGGCCGACACAGCCGCGAAGGAGACCGTTGACTACCGGAACCAGGCCTACGACCGACCGCACGCTCGACTGGTTGGTTTCGAACTTCGTACGCGAGGTACCCGGCGTTTCGCACGCCGTTCTGGTATCCGCCGACGGACTGCTGATGGCAGCGAGCGCTCAGTTGCCGGTCGACCGCGCCGAGCAGCTTGCTGCGGTGACATCTGGGTTGGCGAGTCTGTCGCACGGCGCAGCCAACCTGTTCGACGGTGGCACAGTTCTGCAATCGGTCGTCGAGATGCAGAACGGCTACCTGCTGCTGATGAGCGTCGGGGACGGTTCGATACTTGCCACCCTCGCCTCGACCGCGGCCAAGATCGGCCAGGTCGGCTACGAGATGGCAGTACTTGTCGACCGCGTCGGCAAGACGGTGCAGGCGTCTGCTCGTTCGCATCAGGGCGCTCGATGACGATGACCGTCAGTTCGTCGGCGGGCAGTGGTGGACCTGGTGGATCTGGCGGACCGAACCTCGCGAGGCCGTACACGTTGACAGGCGGCCGGACGAGGTCGTCGATCGACCTGCCGCTCGAAGCAGCTCTGGAGACGACCGCCGAAGCCTCGTCCCACCAGTGGGCGCCAGGCGACCTGCGCGCCGACATCGTCGAACTGTGCAAACGCAGTCCGTCGGTTGCCGAGGTCTCGGCTCTGCTCTCGATTCCGATCGGAGTCGCCCGAGTACTGCTCGGCGATTTGGTGATGTCGTCACATCTTCGAGTCCACGCCACACTCACCGAGCGTTCGACCGTCTCCGAACGCCGCATCCTGATCGAAAGGACCCTCGGTGGCCTTCTCGCACTCTGAAACTCGTGGGGTCTCGTCGACCAAGATCGTCGTCGCTGGAGGTTTCGGCGTCGGCAAGACGACCTTCGTCGGTGCGGTGTCGGAGATCGTCCCACTTCGGACCGAAGCGTTGGTGACCACCGCATCGGCAGGAATCGACAACGTCGACTCGACCCCGTCGAAGGCAACGACGACGGTTGCCATGGACTTCGGCCGCATCACGATCGCAGACGATCTGGTGCTGTACCTGTTCGGCACACCGGGCCAGCGGCGCTTCTGGTTCATGTGGGACGACCTGGTACGTGGCGCGATCGGGGCTGTCGTTCTCGTCGACACTCGCCGCCTGGACGACAGCTTCGCCGCGGTCGACTTCTTCGAGGCGCGCCAACTGCCGTTTTTGGTGGCAGTCAACGAGTTCGACGACTCGCCGCGGTATCCGGCAGAGGATCTGCGCGGTGCGCTTGCCGTCGGGCCGCACGTTCCGATCATCAGCATCGATGCGCGCAAACGCGAGTCGGCCAAGCGAGCCCTTGTCGCTGTCACCGAATACTCGCTCGATCGTCTTTCGACGATGGCGTTGTGAACTACCCGTTTCTGTAAGGCCGATCGACATCACCTGTAAGGACAAGCGATGACAACGCTAGAGATTCTCGCCGAATCCCACACGCACAGCGTCTCCGATCACGTGCACCACTTCGAGATGGGCAGTTGGCTCCTGATCCTGGCCTACATCGTTTCGGTGGCGGGGTCGGTCGTCGGGCTGGCCTGCACGCGGCGATCGGCGGACGCCGAGGTGCAGCGTGATCGGCTGCGCTGGCTGGCAATGGCGGCGGTCGCCATCGGTGGAGTTGCGATCTGGCTGATGCATTTCATCGCGATGCTCGGGTTCGCGGTACCCGGCAGTGTCATTCGCTACAACCTCGGCTGGACGTTCGCGTCGGCCGTGCTGTCGATCGGTGCGACGTTCCTAGGCCTGGTTGTCGTCGTGCGCACGGTCAACGTGCCGCGGTTGCTCGTCGGTGGCGTGATCATGGGACTTGCGGTCAACCTCATGCACTACACCGGGATGTGGGCGCTGCAGCTGCAGGGCGAGATCAGCTACAACAAGGTTTATGTGGGGCTGTCGATCGCCATCGCTGTCGTCGCTGCGACCGTCGCGCTGTGGTTCACCCTGGTGCTCGAATCGCTGTGGCTCCGCTTCGTTGCAGGTCTTGTGATGGGTGTCGCCGTTGTCGGCATGCACTTCACCGGTATGGCTGCCGTCAGCGTCGAGGTCGACCAGTCCGCCCCGATTCCTGGCGGGCTCGAGGTGTTCACGTTCCTCTTCCCGGTCTTCGTAGTCGGCCTGCTTGCCTTGGCCGTTCCGATCACCGCTGTGCTGATGGCACCCGATCGAGGTGCGATCGATCTGGAAGCCGAAGCCGATCGGCTGGTTGTCGAGTTGGCGAACGCGCGGCGCGGCGAAGCCGGCGCGATCGGTTCGGGTATAGGTGCGAGTCCGCAGAACGGATCCGCACGGACGGCACCATCCGCGAGGACGAGCGTCTGATCTGCGCGACCACATCGCCCATCGGTCTGTCGGACCGAAAGGGCCAGGTAGAATCGCTCGTCGTGACCCTGCGCCTGTTCGACACCGAGACGCGGACCTTGCGGGAATTCGTTCCCCGGGTCCCCGGCCACGCGTCGATATACCTGTGTGGAGCAACCGTTCAGGGCGAACCACATATCGGCCACGTACGTAGCGGCGTCGCATTCGACGTTCTGCGGCGCTGGCTGACAGCTCATGACATCGACGTCGCTTTCATCCGCAACGTCACCGACATCGACGACAAGATCCTCAACAAGGCTGCCGCCGCGGGCAGGCCATGGTGGGAATGGGCGACCACGTTCGAGCGGGCTTTCGACGACGCGTACTGCCGTCTCGGTGTGCTGCCGCCGTCCATCGAACCTCGTGCGACCGGGCATGTTCCGCAGATGATCGAGATGATGCAGCGACTGATCGACAACGGTCACGCTTATGCGTCGGAAGGCAACGTCTATTTCGACGTGCGCAGCTACCCCGACTACGGTCGCCTGTCCGGTCACAAGCTCGACGACGTGCACCAGGGCGAGAGCGCGGGCGAAGGCAAACGCGACGCTCGCGATTTCACGCTGTGGAAGACGGCTAAGCCCGGCGAGCCGTCATGGGCGACGCCGTGGGGACGAGGCCGTCCCGGTTGGCATCTCGAATGCTCGGCGATGGCCGAGTTCTATCTCGGCCCCGAGTTCGATATCCATTGCGGTGGTTTGGATCTGGTGTTCCCGCACCACGAAAACGAGATCGCGCAGGCGAAGTGCGCAGGCGACGCCTTCGCCCGGTACTGGCTGCACAACGGCTGGGTCACCATGGGTGGGGAGAAGATGTCGAAGTCTCTCGGCAACGTGCTCTCGGTTCCGAATGTGCTCGAAAACGTTCGGCCACAAGAACTTCGGTACTACCTCGGCAGCGCCCACTATCGCTCGATGCTGGAGTACTCCGACAATGCGCTGCAGGTTGCTGCGAAGTCGTATCAAGGTGTCGAAGCCTTCGTCTTGAAGGTGCGTGATCGGGCGGGGGACCTGCCCGTCGGTAAGTGGACCGACGCCTTCGCCGCGGCCCTCGACGACGACCTAGGTGTGCCGAAAGCGCTTGCGGAGATTCATGGTTCGGTATCGGACGGCAACAAGGCGCTCGATGCGGGCGACCTCGCGGCCGCCGTCGACATTGCCGGCCAGGTGCGGGCGATGCTGCAGATTCTCGGTATCGACCCGCTGGACCCGCACTGGGCGGATGGCTCGGACAACAGCGCTGCAACGGCTGCGCTGGACGTGCTTGTGAAAGCAGAGTTGGACCGCCGCCAGCAGGCGCGGGCTGACAAGAATTGGGCGGTTGCGGACGAGGTCCGCGACCGTTTGACCGAAGCGGGAGTCGAAGTTACCGACACCCCGAACGGGCCTGAGTGGTCTCTGAAGTCCGGACACTAGGGCACTCGATGCGAGAAGGAAATTTGAACTGATGGCCGGAAACTCGAGCAGGCGCGGCGCAATCCGCAAGACCGGCACCAAAAAAGGTCAGGTTGTCGGGTCCGGCGGCCAGCGGCGGCGTGGTCTGGAGGCTCGTGGTGCAACACCGCCCGCAGTCGAACGCACGAAGCATCCCGCGTCGAAGCGTGCGCGAGCGGCAGCCAAGGCGGCGCCGACACGTGGGGGAGCTCGCACCGCGGGACGTAAGGCAGAGGACGGTCCGGAGACCGTGCTCGGTCGCAACCCCGTTGTCGAATGCTTGCGAGCCGGAGTGCCCGCGACGGCGCTGTGGGTCGCGACCGGAACCGAGAGTGACGACCGCCTGAAAGAAGCCGTGCAGCGCGCTGCCGACGCAGGCATCTCCATCCTCGAGGTGCCGCGGACCGACCTGGATCGCTTGAGCGCCAACGGTTTGCATCAGGGGATTGCCCTTCAGGTCCCGCCGTACCGCTACGCCCATCCCGACGATTTGCTGTCCTCGGCCAGATCGGCTGCGGAGCCGGCTCTGCTCGTCGCGCTGGACAACATCACCGATCCACGAAACCTCGGCGCCGTCGTTCGGTCCGTCGCCGCGTTCGGTGGCCACGGTGTGCTGATTCCGCAACGCCGAAGTGCGAGTGTCACTGCGGTGGCCTGGCGGACGAGTGCGGGTGCAGCAGCGCGCCTTCCTGTCGCACGGGCGACGAACTTGACTCGGACACTGAAGGATTGGCAGAACAAGGGCGTCACGATCGTCGGCCTAGATGCCGGTGGCGACACCACACTCGACGAGTTCGACGGTTCGGGTCCGGTGTGCATCGTCGTCGGTTCCGAGGGTAAGGGGCTCTCTCGCCTCGTCCGTGAGACCTGCGACGCCGTGCTCAGCATTCCGATGGCCGGTGACGTCGAATCGCTCAATGCCTCGGTCGCGGCGGGTGTCGTACTTGCCGATCTGGCCAGGCAACGACGAACTCGTTGAGCTACGGATTGCGATTACGGCTCCGATTCTGGACTATTTACCCATGAGCTACCCATCGGGCGACCCGAACAAGCCGTACGACCCCAATTTTCCTTCGGGCGCTGAGCCGTATCCGAGCCAGCCGTACGGTGACCAGTCCTACGGCGCGCCCGGCTACCAGGCGCAGCCGTACGGTCAGGGATACGGCATCCCGCAGGATCATCCGCAGTCGACGGTCATCCTGATCCTGGGGATTCTCGGCATCGTCCTGTGTGCGATCTGTGCGCCGTTCGCCTGGATCATGGGCAAGAAGGCGCTCAAGGAGATCGACGCCTCCGGTGGTGCAATCGGTGGCCGCGGCCAGGTGATGGCGGGCTACATCATGGGCATCATCGGCACGGCACTCATCGCGATCGGTCTTTTGGTCGCGATCGGCATCATCCTGCTCGCAGTTCTTTCCTCGACCTAGGCCTTCGGCTCGTGAGTCTTTTCGGAGGGTGGGCCCTCCGAAAAGACTCACGAGCGGCGTGGCCGCCTAACGCAGGATTTGACGGCCGATCGCATATTTGTGCACTTCGGTCGGTCCGTCGTAGAGGCGGAACGCACGCATGTCACGGAAGATCATTTCGACGACCGTCTCGTCGCTGATACCGATGCCGCCGAGGACCTGAACGCACCGATCTGCGACTTTGAACAGTTCTTCGGAAACGTAGGCCTTCGCGATCGAACTTTCGTGGCGCCCTTTCGCGCCGCTGTCCATCAGCCAGCAGGCATGCCAGATCGTCAGACGGCATTGGTGCAGCGCAATCTCGTTGTCCGCCAACATGAACGACACGCCCTGATGCTCTCCGATCGGCTTGCCGAACGCCGTTCGGGTCTTCGCGTGGGCGATGGCAATGCTTTGGGCGCGCTCGGCAGCGCCGAGCCAACGCATGCAATGGGTCAAACGTGCAGGCGCCAGACGCAATTGGGCGTATCTGAAGGCCTGCCCTGATTCGCCGAGCAGCGCATTTCTCGGCAGGGTCAGATCGCGGAACTCGACGACCGCATGGCCTTCGACGTAGTTGCGGTCCATCGTGTTCATGATGCGCTCGATGACGATGCCCTGCTGGTCCCCATCGGTGAGGAACAACGTCGGCCCGCTCGGCAGGTGCGGGTTGTCCTCCAGGTTGGCCATGATGATCCAGGTCTTCGCCCCGCGCGCGCCCGTGATGAGCCATTTACGACCGTTGACGACGAAGTTCTCGCCGTCGAACGTCGCCGAGGTCTGCAGCTGGCCTGGGTCGGAGCCGGCGCCGCCGGGTTCGGTCATCGCGAAAGCGGAACGTTGGTGGCCTGCGATCATCGGTGCCAGAAAAGTTGCGGCCTGTTCGGGTGTGGTGATCTTGCCGAGCAGGAACATGTTGCCCTCGTCGGGGGCGGCGCAGTTCATCGCGATCGGCCCGAGAGTCGACCAGCCCGCCGCCTCGTAAAGAACCGCCTGCTCGACGTGTGATAATCCCCAGCCGCCGTCGGCTTCAGCTGCCTGGATGGTGAGAAGGCCTGCGCTGCGGGCAAGTTCGACCAGTTCGTTGCGCAATTCGTCGGTCGGTCCGTGCTGGGTGAGGCGGGGATCGCGTTCGTAGGGAACGATCTGCTCCTGGACGAATCGACGGATCCGGTCGCGCCTGGCGGCGAGGTCGTCGGAAATTGTGAAGTCGATCATCGGTGTGCGCCTCTCGTCAGCTCCGTTGCCGCGATAAGTTAACCATGATTCGCACGCTGAGACGGATTCGAGGCGGGTCGAAGCTAAGGCTTGGGCGTACCGGTGGCGAACGCGTCGGCAATGTCGGCGGTCTGTTCGTCGCCTGGTCTGTACGTGCTAGCGGCGACGACGAAGTCCGGCCCGACGGAGGCCGACGCCACCATCGGCGAACCCATGTCGGACCAGCCCCATTTGCTACCCGTGACGGCGGGAAGTGTCGAGGTTCCCCAGTCCTGGACGGTGCCGTCGTTGGCGACGCGGTCCGCCGTTGCCATCCAGGAGAATATGGGCGAACCGCGATCGTACCTGAGTTTGGCCCGCAGGAAGTTGGCGACATCGTTCGTACTTGTGAACGAGGTACCCCACTGCGGCCCGGCCGTGGTGTCGGTGAGTCGGAACTCGGCCGCGGTCGCGTCGATGGCGGTGGGATATTTGCTCTCGAGCTGCGACGCCGAGAAGTCGTCGGAGTAGCGGATCATTTGTTCGACCAGATCGAGATCAGTGGCCGACCGATCACCATGGCGTAGTGCGTAGTCGGCGATGTACAGCTTGACCATCGACAATGCCGGTCGGGGTTCGCTCGCGTTGGGAGTCCGAGTGACCGAACCGGTCCGCAGATCGATGATCGTGATGGCGGTTCGCTCCGGTACCCGGGTCAGGTTGTCCGCCGTCGCGGGTGTAGCCGAGGCGGACGCAGGAAATGCCACGGCAAGCGACGCACCCAGTACCAGCGCTGCCGCGCGGAGGGTTGTTCTCGTCTTCATCGCTCGTACCTCTCGTGACCCCATTCGATCATGACCGAAATACCCGAATCGCGCAGCGCGAAACCGTGGAGATCGCTCTGAGCAGCGAGTTCAGGCGGGGATGGGGAGTTTGCGGCCCGCGTTGCGGTCGCGACGAGAACCGATGATGCGGCACACGACGTAGATGAGAAACGAGATCGTGGTGACGAATGTCGATACCGGGACCCCGGGTGCCAGCGAAAGGAGGATGCCGCCAACAGCTGCTGTCAGCGCGAACGCGCACGAAAGGTAGGTCGCACGCAAAGGGTTGGCGGTGATTCGCGCGGCAGCGGCCGCCGGGGTGATGAGCAACGACAGGACCAGTAGGGCGCCGACGATCTGCACGCCGAGGGCGGCGGTGATACCGACCAGCACCGCGAACACGATCGACAGCGCGCGGACCGGCACGCCACGGGCGAGCGCCACCTCGGGGTCGGTACTGGCAAACAGCAGCGGTCGGTAGACGACGGCGAGCACACCGAGAACGAGGACAGCGCAGATGAGCATCAGGGTGAGGCCGGTGTTACCGACTCCGACGATCTGGCCGACCAGCAGGGAGAAGCTTGTTCCTGTCCTGCCCGGGTAGAGCCACATCAACAGCACCGACAGCCCGAGGCCGAACGACATGATGACGCCGATGACCGAATCACGTTCGCGTGCTTTGGTTCCGAGGATTCCGAACAATATCGCCGCAATGACCGATCCTGCGATTGCGCCGAGTCCGACGCTGACGCCGGCGAGCAATGCGGCCGCCGCGCCGGTCAGCGAGAGTTCGCTGGTGCCGTGTACAGCGAACGACATCTGCCTGCTGATGATGAGCGGCCCGATCATGCCCGCTAGCAGGCCGAGGATGAAGGCAGCGAGCAGAGCCTGTTGGACGAAGTCGTACGACAGGAGATTTGCGGTGATCGAAAAGTCGAACATTTTCGAAAACACTTCGGCCAGTTTGTCGTTCACGAGTGGTCCTCGTCGACGTGGTGTTTGCCTGCGGACCCGAGGGCGTCGAGCGCGTCACCGGTTCCAACGACGACGAGCCGACCGCGAACCTTCAGCACGTCGACGTCGGTGTTGTACAACTCCGACAGCACAGCAGAGGTCATCACTTCGTCCGGTGGTCCGATTCGGAACTGGCCGTCGACGAGGTAGAGCACCCGATCGACAAGCGGCAGAATGGGATTGATCTCGTGTGTCACGAAAAGTACTGCGGTGCGGTGAATTCGGCGGCGACGATCGATCAGTTCGGACACCAGGCGCTGGTTGGCGAGGTCGAGGCTGAGCAATGGCTCGTCACACAACAGCACCTTCGGATCGCCGACCAGTGCCTGGGCGACGCGGAGGCGTTGCTGTTCGCCACCGGAAAGGGTTCCGAGCGGTGCGTAGGCGAAGGCCTGTGCACCGACCTCGGCAATCGCTTGCTCGACGATGCGTCGACGCTCACGGCGGCGCCGCAGTCCGGTACCCCAGCGATGACCGTCGACACCGAGACCGACCAGGTCGACACCGCGCAGTGGCAGGCCCTCGTCGATCGACTTCTGCTGTGGGATGTAGCCGACCGCCGAATTTCCGGTCCGGGCAGGCACGCCCGCGACGTCTGCCGTCCCCGCAGACAAAGCCAACTGGCCGAGCAGAACTTTCAACAGTGACGTCTTGCCTGACCCGTTCGGTCCGAGCACCGCAACGAATTCGCCTGCTTGGACCGCAAGATCCAGTTGGTCCCACAGCGTGCGTTCACCGAACGCCAACCGTGCACCCGCGAGAGCTATCGCGGGTGCACGGTTGGCGGTGAGCGCTGAATCGGGCTGTGACACAGGCTGGTCGGCTTCGTGGTCGGCCGCGACGGCGCTTGCGGCAAGGGTCAATTGAGCGCCTCGGCGAGTGCTTCGGCGTTGCGGGTCTGCCATTGAATGTAGTCGAGCCCATCGGGCAGAGTCTCGGTGACCTCGACGATCCGGATGCCCGCGCTCTCGGCATTGGCCCGCATATCCTGGGTCACTTTGTCTTCGGTCTGAATGTTGTAGACCAGCGCATCGACCTTCTTGCCGACGAGCAGGTCCCGTGTCGCCGCTACTGCACTCGGCGAGGGGTCGGAACCTTCTTCGATCGCGCTCTCGAACTCTTCGGGGGTCAGGTCTTCGACGCCGGCTGCTTCGAGCAGGTAGTGCGCTATCGGCTCGGTCTGTGCGACAGGCGCTTTCGGGTGATCGACGGCGATCTTGGCGGTGATATCCGAGATCGCGTGCAGCTTGGTGTCGAACGCATCGACGCGATCCGTGTAGTTCTTCGCGTTGTCCGGGTCGAGTTTGCTCAGTTCGTCGGCGATCTTGTGAGCGACGGCGTCGACGGTCGGAATGTCGTACCAGACGTGCTCGTTGACGGCGCCGTGGTCGTGGCCCTCGTGGTCGTCTCCTGCGCCAGCGTGGTTGTGTGCGTCGCCTTCGCTGTCGGAATGACCGGCACCGAGCAGTTCGTAGGCGTCGACGACCGGCTTGTCCTTCGCCGATCCGAGAATCTTTTCGATGAACTCGTCGTAGCCGCCGCCGTTGAATACGACGAGGTCGGCATCGGTGACCGCTGCGGCGTCACTCGGGCTCGACTCGTAGGAGTGGGGATCGGCGCTCGGATCCTGGATCACCGAGGTCACGTTCGCGTCGTCGCCTGCGACGGCCGCGGCGACGCTGCCCCACACGTTCGTCGAAGCAACGATCGTCGGCTTGCCGTTGCCGGTCGCGTCGTCGGAACTGCAGGCACTGAGGGTCGCCGCCGAGGCGATGGCGAAGCCGACCGCTGCGATGGCAGTCCTGGATGCGCGGGATCGAGACACGGGTCGCTCCTGAATTCGAACGTTAATGGAAATCGTTACCGTTACAGATTAGCTGTCGATTTCCCCTATTGCGTAACCCGCATATGACCCAGCGACAGGTCGTGACACGAAACGGCCCGACTCGGAAACCGAGTCGGGCCGCGTCGGGCGTGTGGGGAACTTACTTCTTGGGCTCCGCCGGCGGAGTGAACGGTGCGTTGATCGTGGAGAAGTACTGAATCGCTGCTGCGATGGCGACCGGTGCTCCGACGAAGATCGCTCCGCCGAGGGCGCCGACGGGTGCCAGCACGAGTGCGCCTGCGACGCAGCCGGCGAGCGGACCGAACACAGCGGTCAGCACAGCGGTCGGAGCGGCAACCGCTCCGCCGACGATGCAGCCCGCGGCTCCACCGATCACAGCACCCGAGATCGCGCCGATGCCGGTGCCGAGAGTGATCGTCTGCGTGAGGCGGGTCCAAGCGGCAACCTCACGCTCGTACGGCGTCTTCCACGGTGCCTGATTTTCGAACGGCAGCGCGACGGGCTTGTAGTAGGCGCGGGCCGGGTCGGTCGACGGTGTCAGCGTTGCTGTGTTGCCATCGATGGACGCATCGATCGGGAAGGCGATGTCGTCGATGCTGTATTCGAGCGGAACGCCTGCAAGTGTCTGGCCGGAATTCGACCGGATCTCGAAGTTGCCGTTCGCGACGATCAGCTTGCCTGCGTTGTCGATCGTGATGACGGCCGAGGCGCCGTTCTGATACGCCGTGTAGTTGACGCTGGGTGCGATATCGATGCTGAGAGGGGCCTCTTGTCCAGGCGCTGGCGCCGGTGCTGCGTACGCGGTGCCTGCGGAGATGCCTGTCGCAGCGGTCAAGAGCACCGCCGCGGCGGCAAGCTTGCGGATGTTCATTCTCGGTCCTTCTATGTGTTCACGGTCTGTCTCGTCCGGTTGGTCCGAGCTGAAAAGCATTGCCTTGGAATATGTTTGACTGAGGCGGCAATGCCATCTCCGTTCGGAGCGAAACCGTATGTCACCTGAGAAGGACCTGAGAACAGTTAAAATCAGCGGTGAATCGAACGTGTCGCTACCGCAAACGGGCAGTAACGATCACATAAACACGGCTGATCAGCGCGTTTGCGAACGATCCGCCGCCGCGGCGAGATGCACTGCTGTGGCGCAGCTCTCACCGGGAATGTCGCGACGTCGCCAACGGATTGCCGACCTCACACGCCTGATCAGGCATGCGAAGTCGGCAACCGGTGAGCGACCTGGTCGATCGGGTGGGCCGAAACTCAGTTCGCGGAAAGCAATTGAGCACAGCGGAGCAGGCCGAGGTGGCTGTAGGCCTGCGGATGGTTGCCGAGCGAGCGTTCGGCGACGGGGTCGTATTCCTCGCTGAGCAGTCCGGTCGGTCCCGCAACGCTGACGAGCTGCGCGAACAACGCCTCGGCGTCCGAGCGCTTGCCGGTGAGGAGATAGGCCTCGACGAGCCAGGCTGCGCAGAGGTGGAAACCGCCCTCGCCGCCGGGTAGACCGTCGTCGTGGTGGTAACGGTAAACCGTTGACCCGCTGCGCAATTCGGCTTCGGTCGCGACTACGGTCGCTGCGAAACGCGGATCGGCAGGATCGATGAGCCCGCTGAGGCCGATGCGCAGCGTTGCAGCGTCGAGGTCGGTGCCGTCGTAGGCGGCGGTGAACGACTGGACCTCGTCGTTCCACCCCTTCTTCAGTACCTCGTCGGAAATCGTCTGTCGCAAATCGGCCCAGGCGGGATCGATGGAACGGCCGAACTGCTCGGACAGCGTCACCGCTCGGTCGACCGTGACCCACCCCATCACCTTCGAGTACACGTGATGGCGTGGATTGCCGCGGATCTCCCAGATGCCGTGGTCCGGTTCCTGCCAACGGCGCTGCACCGCAGAAACCATGGCGCACACCAGTTCCCAGTCCACATCGGGGAGCGCCTCGTCGGGATCGGTGATGCCCTTGGCTACCCGGGCATGGGCGAGCGTCGAAATCAGGTCGACGATCGGCCCGAACACGTCGAGTTGGACCTGCATGTTCGCGGCGTTGCCGACGCGGACCGGTCGCGACCCCGCGTAACCGGGAAGGTTGTCGATCACGGCTTCGGGCGGTAGGCCGGTGCCGTAGATCGTGTACAGCGGGTGCAAACGCTCTGGGCCAGGCAGCTTTTCGAGAACATCGTGCACCCAGGCGAGGTACTCCTCGGCCTCTTGCAACGAACCGACCGACACGAGCGCCGACGCTGTGAGGGCCGCATCCCGCAGCCAGCAGTAGCGGTAATCCCAGTTGCGGACGCCGCCGATGTCCTCGGGCAGCGAGGTTGTCGCTGCGGCGAGGATCGACCCTGAAGGTGCGTGCACCAGTCCACGAAGGGTCAACGCGGAGCGACGCATGAGGTCCGGCTTCAGCGGTGGCAGAATCAGCTGATCTGCCCACGTGCTCCAGTAGGACTCCGCAAGCGCGCGCCGTTCCGACTCTTCGAGAGTGGACGGCGCCAGATCCCAAGTACCACAGCGTAGTTCGAGGGTGATCGGGCCTTCGGAAGGATCGACGACCGCGAACGCGCTCTGGTTGACGCCGTCGGTCGTGATGTCCCAATGCACACCGGGGGACCGCAGCACCAACGGATCGTTGGGCCCCAAGATCCTGAGTCCGAACGTTTCTCGCTCGATCTGGATCGCTACCTGACCGAACTCGGGACGGGGGGCAAAGCTGACAACCGCTTTGGCGTCGCCGGTGATGACCCTGGTGAGGTCGGTGCGCTCGAGGCCGACGTCATGAGGAAGGTAGTCGGTGACCTGCAAACTCGACCACCGCGTTTCGACGGTCATCGTGCGATCGACATAGCGCTGCGACAGCGGAAGCGCGGCGCGTTGTGGGCCGACCGAAAAATGGCCGGCATCCGGACCGCCGAGCAGATGGGCGAAAACCGCGCCCGAATCAGGTTCGGGATGACACATCCAGGTGATCGTGCCGTCCGGAGTGACAAGCGCGACCGACCGTGGGCTTGCCAGCAGCGTCAACCGTTCGATCTGTGGTGCGCTCGCGCCCGACAACCATCTGCGGCGCTCGTCGAGTAGGAATGCCAATGCCGTCGACACGTCTTCGGTGCTGTCGACTCGGTACTGGGCGAGGCTTTCGCCGTCGCCGATCTTGATGCCGATGTCCGGGCCGTGCAACCGTGCGAAGGCCTTCTCGTCGGTGACGTCGTCGCCGAAGAATACTGCTGCGGAGGCAGATTCCTGATGGCGCAGGATGTCGAGTGCCTCGCCCTTGTCGGTGACGATAACGGCGAGTTCGATCACCGCCTTGCCTTCGGTGACCTGCACGCCGACCCAGTTGGCAGCGCCCTGGCGCACCTTCTTGAGGGCCTGGCGGGCGATGCCGGGTTCTGCGTTGCGGACGTGCAGCGCGACACTCGCTGGTTTGTGTTCCACGGTCACGCCTGCGTTCGCGGCGGCGACCTGCTCCAGCTCGACGACCAACTCGTCGAGCAGTTGCTTCGCGTCGTTGTCGATCGCGTGGACGAAGCCGACGTCGAACTCGGACCCGTGGCTACCGACGAGCTGCACCTCGACAGGCAATCGGGACAGCGCCGCAAGGTCGCGTAGTGCGCGACCGGAGATGACAGCCGCCGTCGTGCCCGAAAGCCCTGCGAGCGCACGGAGAGCGCGCACGGATTCGGGATGCGGAAACGCCTTGGTCGGATCCGAGACGATCGGCGCGATCGTGCCGTCGTAGTCGGAGGTGACGAGCAATCGCGGGGTGCGGGCAATAGTTGCCAATGCACGCCGCAGCTCGAGGGGTAGATCCAAAGCACTCACGCTGCAAACCTATGCGATCGACCGCGCCTGGTACTGCATTGCCGTCGGGAATCTGTCTCAGATCACAGTCGCTGCTACAAACCCTGTTGAATCTCGTCGTCGGCACTACCGAGCAGCAGGCTGACGGTCAGCTCGAGTCGAGCGGTCACGTCCGTCGCCGACGATCGCCTCGTCAGCCACGCAACCAAGTTGGACAGCCACACGTCGCTGATCACACGCGCGATCGCGAGTTGTCTTTCGGTGGGTTCGCCGTCGCTCATCGCCCGGGCAAACAGGCGGTCCATGGCTTTGCCGACCCGGTCGACCTCGGCGGCGGCCGATGCGTCGGCGAACATAAACGCGCGGGTCATGGCCTCGGTGAGCAGCGGATCGCGCTGCATCGCCTTTGTGATCTGCACGAGCATCAGATGCATACGCTCTTGCGGCGAGTCGCCGGGTGGGATGCGACGACGGTTGTCGATGCGCTCGAACTCGCGCGCGAGGGCAGAGACGAGCAGGTGCACCTTCGATGGAAAGTAGCGGTACAGCGTGCCGACGGCGACATCGGCACGCTCGGCGACAGCACGCATCTGGACGGCGTCGTAGCCGCCTTTGGATGCCAATGCCAGGGTCGCGTCGAGGATCCGCTTACGACGTTCACGCTGTGCGTTCGAGCTCAGGTCTTCGTCGCTGAGTGTCGGCACAGCGCCGTTACTCGCGGTCCGTGACGTAGAAGGCATTGAAGACGATGCCATCGACAAACCCCCGCTCTCGTTATAAGGCCCGGTGCAGCGAGCTGACCTGGTGCTTCGGTACCCACTTGACACTTGACTGGAGTACACATTAGAACACGTTCTACGAGCCGATGTCATTTGTGAGAGGCGGCAAAAACTGTGAGTATCGCCACGACCGACGAGCAGAACGCTGTGCAGGAGTCCATTCGGGCATGGGCGCGGGGTGCTGCGCCGATTGCAGCGCTGCGCTCGGTCGAAGCGGATCCGGCGCGCGCGGACTACTGGCGTGGGCTGTGGCCCGGGGTGGCGGACGTCGGCCTGTTGTCCGTGGCGATGCGCGAAGAACTCGGCGGCGCAGGTGGAACCGTCGTCGACTTGGCGGCGATGTTAGAGGCCGCCGCCACGGCGTTGGTCGGTGGTCCGGTGCTCTCGACCGCGCTTGTCGGACTGGTCCTGGACCGATCGGGCGAACCGGTCGCCAAACGTTGGGGTCCCGAGATCGCCGATGGCACGAGGCCGTGCGCGGTCGTCGTCGACGGCACACCCGCAATGGCGACGTCGGCACCCGACGGTGGTCTCGTCCTGAACGGTTCGGTCGGCCTGTCGATCGGAGCTGTCGGTGGTGCCGATGTGCTGCTCTCCTACGTTCTCGACGGCGAGGTCGCCTGGTGCCTCGTCGACGGTTCCGTGAGTGGATTGCGCTGCGAGCCAGTCGATTCACTCGATCGCACGGTCGGGGTCGCGCGCGTCGAATGCACCGACGTGCACGTCGCTCCTGATCGAGTGCTCACCGGCATCGGTCCAGGCCTCGTTCTCGACCTGGCGGTCACACTCGCTGCGGCAGAGGCTGCAGGAGTCGCGGGTTGGTGTCTGGATACCGCTGTCGATTACGCCAAGATTCGGGAGCAGTTCGGCGCCAAGATCGGGTCCTTCCAGGCCGTGAAGCATCTGTGCGCCGAGATGCTGTGTAACGCCGAACGGGCACGTGCTGTCGCGTGGGATGCAGCCAATGCTGCCCAGGACGAGAAAGATGTGCCGCTCGCCGCCGCCGTCGCAGGAGCGGTTGCCCTCGATGCGGCGGTCGCGGCCGCGAAAGACTGCATTCAGGTGCTCGGCGGCATCGGCTTCACCTGGGAACACGACGCCCACCTCTACCTGCGTCGAGTAACTGCCTTGCGGCAACTGCTCGGGGGGTCCTCGCGCTGGCGGGCGCGGGTGACCGACCTCAGCAGGGCTGGTGTCCGGCGCGGATCGACGATCGACCTCAGCGGTCTCGTCGACGCTCGGGCAGCGATCCGGGCCGACGTCGCCGCAGTCGCGGCGCTACCTGTCGAGGATCGTCGAGTTGCGTTGGCGGAGAGCGGACTTCTTGCTCCACATTGGCCGTCGCCGTACGGGCGCGACGCCGATCCCGCGACGCAGTTGCTCATCGCCGAAGAACTGGAGGCCGCTGGAGTCGAATCGCCCGACCTCGTCATCGGTTGGTGGGCAATACCAACAGTTCTCGGCTACGGATCCACCGAGCAGATCAAGCGGCATGTGCTGCCGACGCTGCGCGGTGAGGTGGTGTGGTGCCAGCTGTTCAGCGAGCCAGGTGCTGGATCGGATCTCGCTGCATTACGAACAGCCGCAACCAAAGTCGACGGTGGCTGGACGCTGGCTGGGCAGAAGGTGTGGACCTCGCAAGCGCAGATTGCCGATTGGGGAATCTGTCTCGCGCGTACCGATCGCGATGCGCCGAAACATCGTGGGATCACTTATTTTCTGGTCGACATGCGGTCGCCGGGTATTCGCATTTCGCCGTTGCGCGAGATCACCGGCGAGGAACGTTTCAACGAGGTGTTCTTCGACGACGTTTTCGTCCCGGACGATTGTGTCGTCGGCGCTGTCGACGGTGGGTGGCGTCTTGCCAACGCGACGTTGGCGAACGAGCGTGTTGCGATCGGCAAGGGGTCCGCACTCGACGAGTCGCTGACCTCGCTGCTCGACAAGACTCCGGCATCGGACGCAGTGCTGTCCGATCGACTCGGCGCCCTGATCGCCGACGCCATGGTCGGCAATCAACTGGAGGCGCGGATGACCCTGCGGCAACTGGAAGGCCAGGATCCCGGACCGCTGTCGAGTGTCAGAAAGCTGCTCGGAGTCAGGTATCGCCAGGATGTCGCAGAGTTCGCGTTGGATGCAGCCGGTCTCGACGGAGCGATGGAAGGGCCTGCGTCACATGGGTTTCTGCTCACGCGCTGTCTCTCGATCGCCGGTGGGACGACGCAGATTCTGCTCACCGTCGCCGCCGAACGGATCCTGGGGTTGCCGAGGAAGTGAACGCAGTCGACTTCCGTCGATCGCAGTTCGGTGATACAACTGGAACGTGTTCTAGAACTAGGCACCGAGAGCTCAGCGCAGAGGACTTCGAGGGACGAGCGTGGACTTCACAAGAGACGAGACTCAAGTCGCGGTGGCGCAGGCCGCGAACGAGTGGCTCGACCATGCCTCCGACCTGGCGGAAGAGGAGTTGTGGAAGAGCATCGCCGCGTCGGGACTGCTCTCGCTCGCGTTGCCCGAACGGGTCGGCGGTGACGGACTCGGCGTAGCTGCGGTGGCGACACTGCTGACCGAACTGGGTCGCAGAGCAGTGCAGAGTCCGGCGCTCGCAACACTTGGCTACGGCGTGCTTCCGCTGATTGCACTCGGTGGCGGTGACCGCCACGACGGCATTCTCGCGGCCGTTGCCGGCGGTGCCGTTCTCACTGCGGCTCTCGGCGAGCCGGGTTCGCCGTTCACGACGGCGCCTGTCACGACGGCCGTGCTCGACGGTGATTCGGTGCTGGTGTCCGGTTCGAAGGTCGCGGTTCCCTACGCGGACCGTGCGCTGCGGATTCTCACGCCGACCGACGCAGGCATTGTGCTGATATCGCCTGATGCCGAAGGGGTTTCGCTCGTCCGGACTCCGTCGTCGACCGATGCCCCCGAATTCGCCGTGCGGCTGGATCGCGTCAGGGTCGACCGGACGGCAGTCCTTACCGGCGATGTTCGAGTGCTTTCGCGGCTTGCCCTCGCGAGCATCGGCGCCTTCTCCGACGGGTTGCTGACCGGCGCAACCGAACTCACCTCGACGCACATCGGCACGAGGCACCAGTTCGGTAAGCCGCTCGCAACGTTCCAGGCGGTCGCGCAGGAAATCGCGGACATCTACGTCACCTCGCGCACGCTGCATGTCGCCGCGGCATCGGCGGTGTGGCGGCTCGAACATGGCCTGGACGCGGACGACGATCTCGACGTGGTCGGCTACTGGCTCGCGACGGAAGTGCCTGCGGCAATGCAAGTCGCGCACCATTTGCACGGTGGTCTCGGTGTCGATGCCAGCTATCCGATGCATCGGTACTCGGCTGCGATCAAGGATCTCGCACGGATCATCGGGGGATCCTCCTACCGGCTCGAACTGTTGGGGGCACGGTGTACATCGATCTGACCGAGGCGCAGAAGGCACTGCAAGACGAACTGCGCGAGTACTTTTCGACCTTGATCGGCACCGACGAGGCCGAGATCATGATGACCGAACGCCACGGACCGACTTATCGCGAAGTCATCAAGCGAATGGGGTCTGACGGCTGGCTCGGCGTCGGCTGGCCGAAAGAATTCGGTGGCCGCGGTTTCGGTGAAGTCGAGCAGCAGATCTTCGCGAACGAGGCGATACGGGCAGACGTACCTTTGCCCGCTGTGACGCTGCAAACCGTAGGACCGACGCTGCAGACCTATGGAACCGACGAGCAGAAGCGTAGGTTTCTGCCTGCGATCCTTGCTGGTGAAGTGCACTTCGCGATCGGGTACTCCGAGCCCGAGGCAGGCACGGACCTGGCTGCGTTGCGGACCACTGCGGTGCCCGATGCCGACGGCGACTGGATTGTCAACGGCCAGAAGATCTTTACGACCGGTGGTCACGACGCGGACTTCGTGTGGCTTGCGGTCCGGACCGGGCCACCGGATTCCCGGCACCGCGGCATCTCGATCCTCATCGTCGACACAACCGATCCTGGCTACACGTGGACTCCGATCATCACGTGCGACGGCGCCCATCACACCAACGCGACGTATTACTCCGACGTGCGTGTGCCTGCCGACATGCTTGTCGGAGAAGAGAATCAGGGCTGGCGGTTGATCACAACCCAGCTGAACCACGAGCGCGTGATGCTCGGGCCTGCCGGGCGGATCGGCGGTCTGTACGACAAGGTGCATGCGTGGGCAGCGCAGCGCGAACTGCTCGGGCACGGCGACGTTCGGCGTGCGCTCGGCGAGATCCACGCGACCTATCGCCTGAACGAGTTGCTCAACTGGCAGGTGGCGTCCAGTGCCGACGACGCGGTCTCCATCGCAGACGCGTCGGTCACCAAAGTCTTTGCCACCGAACGGATACAGCGCATCGGTCGCCTGGCTGAGGAGATCGTTGCCCGCTACGGTGACCCGTCGGATCCGGAGACGGCGCACCTGATGAACTGGCTCGACAAGCAGGTCAAACGAAACTTGGTCATCACTTTCGGCGGTGGTGTCAACGAAGTGATGCGCGAACTGATTGCGACCGCCGGCCTGAAACTACCCCGCGTACCCCGATAAGGATCTTCCGTGACGGAGACAATAGAAGCTGGCGCGGAACGTATTTCGGCTGCCGGTGCAAGCAAGCCACGTCCTGCGCGCGATCCGGTGAACCAGCCGATGATCAACAACTGGGTCGAAGCGCTCGGTGACAGGAACCCGATCTACGTCGACGACGCCGCGGCGCGGGCTGCTGGCCACGACGGCGTCGTCGCACCACCTGCCATGGCCCAGGTGTGGACGATGGGCGGGCTGCATTACACCCGAGCCGACGACGACCCGCTCGGCGCGATCATGGAGATCCTCGACGAGGCCGGCTTCACCTCGATCGTCGCCACCAATTGCGAGCAGACCTACCACCGCTACCTTGGCCTCGGCGAAGAGGTGACGATCTCGACGGTGCTGGAAGGTGTTGTCGGACCGAAGAAGACAGGCCTCGGCGAGGGTTGGTTCGTCACCACCCGCAATGTGTGGGCGGTCGGCGACGAGGTCGTAGCGGAAATGCTGTTCAGAGTTCTGAAGTTCGCGCCGAGACAGGCTGCGTCGGCGCCCGAAGGGATCGATCCGGCGAAGGCGATCCGGCCGATGGTTTCTCAGGACACCGAGTTCTTCTGGGCCGGTGCCGCGCTTGGTGAGCTCAGAATTCAGAAGCTGCCCGATGGTTCGCTGCGCCATCCACCGATACCCGCTGTGTGGCTGGACAAGTCGGAGCAGTCCGACTACGTGGTCGCGTCGGGTCGCGGTGAAGTATTCAGTTTCGTAGTCCACCATGCACCGAAAGTGCCTGGTAGAACTCTGCCTTTCGTGGTTGCGCTGATCGAGTTGGAGGAAGGCGTGCGGATGCTCGGCGAACTGCGTGGGGTCGACCCGGCCTCCGTCGAAATAGGGATGGGTGTCGATGTGGAGTTCGTGAAGATCGACGACGAACTGACGTTGCCCGCATGGCGTCCGCGGGCTGGAGCGACGGCATGATCGCGCCGGTGGCAGGGGATAGGCTCCCCGAGTTCACCGTCACGGCCGACCCGACGTTCGTCGTCAGTACGGCATTGGCTACCAG
Source organism: Antrihabitans spumae (assembly GCF_043944905.1). Classification (NCBI taxonomy): domain Bacteria; kingdom Bacillati; phylum Actinomycetota; class Actinomycetes; order Mycobacteriales; family Nocardiaceae; genus Antrihabitans; species Antrihabitans spumae. Next base: position 14,786 of record NZ_JBIMSN010000106.1, on the reverse strand, counting down.
GGACTTTCAGGATGTCCACCACGATCGCGACAAGGCGATCGCACGGGGTTCCAAGGACATCTTCGTCAACATCCTGACCGACACCGGCCTCGTGCAGCGGTTCGTCACGGACTGGGCAGGCCCGACAGCGGTCGTTCGATCGATCGCATTGCGCCTCGGGGTGCCGTGGTACGCCTACGACACCCTTGTTCTGACCGGTGAGGTCACGGAAGTGACCGGCAACGACATCGGTATCGACGTCGTCGGCAAAGATGCTCTTGGAGATCACATCACAGCGAAGGTGACGATCACGCTTCCGTCCTCTGCATCGGAGGGGCACTCGTGAGCGGCCTCTCGGGCAAAGCGGCCATCGTCGGCATCGGCGCAACCGACTACTCGAAAGATTCAGGGCGCAGCGAACTTCGGCTCGCAACGGAAGCGGTGAACGCCGCACTGGCCGACGCCGGGCTCACTCCTGCCGACGTCGACGGGCTTACGACGTTCTCGATGGACTCCAATCGCGCAACCGCCGTCGCACGGTCGGTCGGCATCCCGAGCCTGAAGTTCTTCAGCCTCATCGACTTCGGTGGCGGGGCCGCGTGTGCGACCGTCCAGCAGGCGGCGATGGCTGTTGCGACCGGTGTCGCCGATGTGGTTGTCGCATACCGCGCTTTCAACGAGCGCTCTGCGGTCAGATTCGGCCAGGTATCGACGGCCTTGGCGGGTACACCATCGTCGGCGGGCGTCGACGCGAGTTGGTCGTATCCGCACGGACTTGGCACGCCAGCCAGCCAGGTCGCTATGGTCGCCAGGAGGTATATGCACGCATCCGGCGCTACCAGTGCCGATTTCGGCCGTGTCGCCGTGGCCGACCGCAAACACGCGGCAGTCAATCCAGCCGCGTTCTTCTACGGCAAACCGATCACACTCGAAGATCATCAAGCGTCACGGTGGATCGCCGAACCGCTGCATCTGCTCGATTGCTGTCAGGAATCCGACGGTGGCATCGCCATCGTCGTCACCTCCGCAGAGCGGGCGAAGGACCTACCCTGCAAACCCGCCGTGATCGCGGCTGCGGCGCAGGGTTCGGGTTCGGATCAATTCATCATGACCAGCTACTACCGCGACGCGATGACCGGTTTGCCGGAAATGGGACTCGTCGGCGATCAGCTCTGGGCGCAGTCAGGCTTGCGCCCACAGGACATGCAGATGGCTGTTCTGTACGACCACTTCACGCCGTTCGTGTTGATGCAGCTCGAGGAGCTCGGCTTCTGTGGTCGCGGCGAAGCGAAAGACTTCATCGCTGATGGCGCAATAGAACTCGGCGGCAGGTTGCCGATCAACACGCACGGTGGCCAACTCGGCGAGGCGTACATCCACGGCATGAACGGCATCGCCGAAGGCGTGCGGCAGGTGCGGGGGACGTCGGTGAATCAGGTGCCCGATGTCGAGAACGTGCTCGTCACCGCGGGCACCGGTGTACCTACCTCAGGTCTCGTACTTACGGTGTGAACATCGGGAAGACTCGAGCCCCCCACAGGGCGTGCAGGTCTTCACGATTTCGGCGTAAGGAGAATGCCCCGGTCGCTGTGTTCACGGCGTAGGGTCCCCTGAATGGGCAACGCACAGCTCATCATTGCTGCCATCGTCGGCGTAGCCGTCATCGTGGTCGCGATCACGTGGCTGAAACTCCATCCATTCGTATCTCTGACGGTCGGCGCCATCGGTGTCGGCATCGGCGCTGGGCTCGGTGCAACGGATTCGGTGAAAGGCTTCACCAACGGATTCGGCTCCACCATGGGCAGCGTCGGAATTCTGATCGGCTTCGGTGCCATGTTCGGCAAACTGCTTGCCGATTCCGGCGGCGCCGACCGTATCGTCGACACCCTCGTCGGCCGATCCAGTGCCAAGTACCTGCCGTGGACCATGGGTCTCGTCGGCGCGGTCATCGGGTTGCCGATGTTCTTCGAAATCGGGCTCGTTCTGTTGATGCCCGTCATCATTCTTGTCGCGAGACGATCAGGGCTTTCGCTGATCACGATCGCGATCCCGACCCTTGCCGGCCTGTCCGCGATGCACGGCCTGGTGCCGCCGCACCCCGGACCGCTTGTCGCAGTGGCAGCTTTGGATGCCAACCTCGGGCTCACCCTGGGATTCGGTGTGCTCGTTGCGATTCCGACGATCGTGATCGCCGGCCCGTTGTTCGGCAAGCTCGCCGCGCGCTGGGTGGACGTGCCGGTGCCTGCGCTGTTTCTGACCTCGGAGGACGAAGAAGAAGCCGAAGCCGAGAAGCAGCGGCCATCGTTCTCGATTGCACTGACCGCGATCCTGCTTCCCGTCGTCCTGATGCTCGGTAAGGCACTTGCCGATGTGGTTGCGGAGGAGTCGACGTCCCCGGCCAAGGCAGTGCTCGACTTCCTCGGCACACCCGTCATCGCGCTCGGACTCGCGTTGCTTGCAGGCATCGTCCTGCTCGGGCGCGGTGGCGGCATGGACCGCAACGACATCTCGAAGACGCTCGAAAACTCGTTGCCGCCGATCGCGGGAATTCTGCTGATTGTCGGTGCGGGCGGCGGCTTCAAGCAGGTGCTGATCGACACCGGCATCGCGGATGCGATCGCCGATGCGATCAAGGGCAGCTCGCTGCCGGTGTTGTTGCTGGCCTGGTTCGTTGCCGTACTGATCCGCGTCGCAACAGGTTCGGCAACAGTTGCGACGGTGACAGCGTCCGGAATTCTCGCGCCCGTTGCGCTCGATCTGTCCAGCACCCACGTGTCGCTTATGGTGCTTGCGATCGGGTCCGGATCGCTGTTCCTTTCCCACGTCAACGACGCCGGGTTCTGGCTGGTGAAGGAGTATCTCGGGGTCACCGTCGTCCAGAACCTCAAGACCTGGACCGCTATGGAGTGCGTCATCTCGGTGTCCGGGCTTGTCGGAGTCCTCGCGTTGAGTGTCGTCGTATGACGGTCCTCGTGGTGATGGGGGTGTCCGGGACCGGAAAGTCGACTGTTGCAACTGCTCTCGCGGAGCATTTCGGCTGGCAACTGCAAGAGGGCGACGACCTTCATCCGAAGGCGAACATCGCCAAGATGGCGGGCGGTCAACCGCTCGACGACAACGACCGCTGGCCGTGGCTCCAGCTGATCGCGGACTGGATCGGCGCCCACATCGATTCGGGAACGTCCGGCATCGTCACGTGTTCTGCACTCAAACGAACGTATCGAGACGTACTTCGGCGCGACGGGGTCGTCTTCGTTTATCTGGAAGGCTCGGAGGAACTGCTCCGCGGACGGATGGAGAGCCGGACCGGGCATTTCATGCCTGCATCGTTGCTGACGTCGCAGCTGCAGACCCTCGAACCACCACAGTCGGACGAGGCAGCGATCACTGTCGACATCGATCGGACCGAGGCCGAGTTGATCGCTGCGATCATCGAACAGCTGGTACCCCTGATCGAGGTGCCAGACGTACCATCGTGACAAACGACCCGGTCGTCGTCGTCCGGGATTGAGGATCACGGATGGGCGGTATCGGTCGACCAGCTGGACGCACCGCCGCACTGTTGGCGCTCGTAGTCATTGCGGCAGTGTCGTTGCGCGGCTATCTGCCCGCGGCCGACGCGCCCCTGAAACAAGAAGCCGCAGGCGGGACGGCCTCCTTTCTCGCCGTTCACTTCCTGCTCGGAGCGTCGGTGCTGATCTTGCTGATGGCTGTCGTCGCGTCGTGGAACCAACGTAAGACGCGGGTGCAGCTGCCGATCGACACCAGTTCGGTCGCACTGGATCGGCGCACCGTCGCCGCGGTCCTTGTCATCGGGGTGCTCTTCGTCGCCGTCTTCGGTCTGCTCGGCGGGGCGTCGCTCGGCGCTGAACCCGAAGATACGAGCGATGCGACGTCCGAGCAGGATGCTGCTGATGCGGGTGACGGCGGACCGACGGCCGACGTTGTCGAGCCCCTTGTCTCCGACGAGCCGACGCTCTGGCCGACGATCCTCGTCACCGGCTTGCTGTTGCTGGTCATCGCAACAGCCGGCGTTGTGATCGCAGCTCGAAAACCCGTGCCCGATCTCGGTGCCGAACCGACCGGCGACGACACCGAGGATGGCGAAGACTCGGTTTCCGAATCACTCGCTCGCGCTGCTGAATTGGGTTTGGCGGCAATGTCGGATCCGGATCGCGACCCGCGTACCGCGATCATCGCCTGCTACACGGCGATGGAGCGAGCACTGTCCGCAGCTCCCGAGGCCGCGCCGCTGGCGTCGGACACTCCGACCGAGGTGCTGGCCCGCGCTGTCGGGCACGGTGTGCTGCATTCGGGTGCGGCAGCAGAGTTGGTCGGCCTGTTCACCGAGGCCAGATTCAGTCAGCATCGGATGACGGAAGCAGACCGCGAGTCAGCGATCGGGCTGCTGCGCTTGGTGTCCGACGACCTGCGGAGCCCACTGTGACAAAGATTCTCGGCGGTGGCATCGCGGTGGTGGTGGCGGTCGAGCTGTTGGTGCTCGCTGCGGACCGCCGCTCGATGCTGCTGCTTGTCACGGGTATTGCGGTAGCGCTCGTGCTGCTGGGCTTCGTGCTCTGGCTGGCGAGCACCGAAGACGATGCCGGACAGGTGGAATCGGACTCGCTTGCGGTCGAGGCCTTGCGGCGGTGGCGATCTCGGACCGAGATCAAGTTGAGCTGGTCGGAGGGATCGAGAGGCGACTGGGACCGGCATCTGCGGCCACTGCTTGCTCGGGAATTCTCCTCCTCGACCGGGCATAGGCAGACGAAAGATCGTGCAGCACTTGTTGCGTCGGGGCGCATGCTGTTCGGCCCGACGCTGTGGCAATGGGTCGACCCACTCAATGTGTCGTTCGCCGACCGCGACGACCCTGGGCCTGGGCGCACCGCTTTGGACGAGATCCTCGAGCGATTGGAGAAGTTGTGAAGGTGAGGTCACCATGACTGCGCCATCGGACATCACGACTGCGCGCGCCGAGGCGGTGCTCGTCGAACTCGAACGTGTCGTGGTCGGCAAACGCGACGCCATGACCATGATCATGATGGCGGTACTTGCGGGCGGGCACGTACTGATCGAAGACCTGCCCGGCCTGGGAAAGACGTTGATAGCGAGGTCTTTTGCGGCGACTCTCGGGCTCGATTTCAACCGCGTCCAGTTCACACCCGATCTGCTGCCCGCGGATCTGCTCGGCTCGACGATCTACGAAATGCACTCGGGCAGATTCGAATTCAGGCCCGGTCCGATCTTCACGAATCTGCTGATGGCTGACGAGATAAACCGAACACCGCCGAAAACCCAAGCGGCGCTGTTGGAGGCGATGGGTGAGGGGCAGGTGAGTATCGACGGTGAAACGCGAAAGTTGCCGTCACCGTTCATCGTTCTCGCGACCGACAACCCGATCGAGTACGAGGGCACCTACCCGCTACCGGAAGCGCAGCTGGATCGCTTCGCCATGCGGCTGCGGCTCGGCTACCTCGGCGAGGAAGACGAGCACACGATGCTGCGACGCCGACTCGACCGCGGGTCCGTCGTAGCCACGGTGCAGCAGGTGATCGACGCGACCGACCTACTCGCCATGCGCGAATCGGTCGAGCAGGTGTCCGTCCACCGAGACGTGCTGCGCTACGTCGTCGCGCTTGCGGGTGCGACGCGCAGTCATCCGCAGGTCGAGGTCGGCGCGAGTCCGCGCGCCGAGTTGGACCTGGTCCAGCTTTCGCGGGCACGGGCGTTGCTGTTGGGCCGCGACTACGTCATACCCGAAGACGTCAAGGCACTTGCTGTCCCCGCGATCGCCCATCGAATCAGTCTTCGGCCGGAGATGTGGGTCCGCAGAATTCACGGTGAGGACATCGTCGAGGAACTACTCAAACGATTGCCGGTCCCTCGGACGTCGGGATGACCACCTCGATCCCGGCGGCGCATGATCGCGCGAGCGTCGAGGTTGCAATGCGTTGGAGTCCATCGGCATTGACGCTGTCGGTGGTCACGTGCGCCGCTGCCGCACTCGCTGTTGCGGTGATCGGTTCGAGTTGGCAGCTGCTTGCCTTCGCCGCGCCGCTGATCGGTGTGCTTGCCTCGGTGCTGTGGCAGCAGCGCGAGGCGACCGTACGGGTCACGGCCAGTCCCGGCCTTGTCAGGTGCTTCGAAACCGAAGACGCCGAGATCGAGGTTCGGTTCGACACGACGGATTCGTCGAATTCGGTTGTCCGCGTTGCACCGACCGCGGTACGTGGTCTCGACGTCGAAGCCGACGGCGATACCCTGCGGGTCTCGGCGCAGCGCTGGGGCCGGTATCTGCCGATGGTTCGCGTCGAAGCCACAGCCGCGGCGGGGCTGTTGGTCGGCACCGCGGACGCGCAGGTCGGGGAGGTCCACGTCTACCCGCTCGCGGCCACACAGCGGACCCCGATCCCTCGCATCGATCTGCCAGACCGTCTCGGGACACATCTGACACGCCATCACGGCCCAGGTGTGGAATATGCCGACATTCGGCCCTACGTCCCGGGAGATCAACTGCGAGTGATCAATTGGCCGGTGAGCGCGCGGCGCGGCCGGTTGCACGTGACCGAACGGCTCACCGATCGGGCGGCCGACGTCGTCGTCGTGATCGATACCTACGACCAGGCGCCGGGACCGGCCACAGAGGCGACCGAGCGTTCGGTGCGCGGTGCAACGCAGGTGGTGCAGAGCGCGCTGCAACGAGGTGATCGCACAGGAATCATCGGGCTCGGCCGGGCGCCGCGCTGGCTTGCACCGGACATGGGTCGACGTCAGTTCTATCGGATCCTGGACACGGTGCTCGCTGTCGGCGACGAGTTTGCAAGCACTACAGGTACTTTGGCGCATCGGGCCGCGCTGCCGCCGGGTGCGCTCGTCGTGGCGTTCTCGACGTTGCTCGACACCGAATTTGCGTTGTCTCTGATCGACCTCCGGAAGCGGGGGCATCCGGTGGTCGCGGTGGACGTATTGCGTGGCCCGCCTTTCGAAGACGAACTCACTCCCGGATTGGCCCGGATGTGGCGGCTCGAGCGCGCTGCGATGTATCGCGACATGGGGACGGTCGGCGTGGATATCGTCGCGTGGCGAGAAGGAATCACCCTCGACCTTGTTCTGCAATTGGTCCCCGATCATGCGGGCAAACAAAGGGTTCGACGATGACCTCTTGGGCGACCTCGCAAAAGATCCCGCCGAATGTCGCCTACCGGCTGTTCGCCGCCGCAGCGGGCTTGGTCATGGTCGCAGCGACGCTGCCGAGCGCGCCAACGATTGCGATGGCGGTCGCTGCCCCAGCGGCCATGCTCGTTGTTCTGAGTGCGTGGATTCGATCCGCGGCCGCACTCGCGGTACTTGCCTGCGTCGCGGTTCTTGCATTGGGAGAGCCGTCTGCAGTGCTTGCCTCGGCAGCTGGCCTGGCCGCGACGCTGTATCTGCTCATGATTCACGCTGAGGCGACGACCACCGAGCAGTCGCTGCCGACGACCTGGCAGACCCTGTTCGGCGCAGTCGGTTTCGCGTGCGTCGGCCTTGCGGTCGTTGCTGTTCCACTTGAGGTGGCGTGGCTGCCGGTGCTCGCCCCGGTTGTCGTCCTATTGCTCTTCGCGTTGGCGATTGCGCCCTTCGCGGTGGCGAGTTCAAGCCAGAGTAAGGACCACGTCGGACAACGCAGGTGAGTTGTCGCGATCGACGACGGATGCGTCGACGATCAGGTGTCCGTCCGCTTGCCAGATGCGGATCCGCAGCGTTTCGCCGGGAAACACAACTCCGGCGAAACGCGCGCGAAAACCCTTGACTCGCGCAGCGTCTCCGCCGAGCGCCGCGTCGACAACACTCTTACAGACGATTCCGTACGTGCAGAGGCCGTGCAGAATCGGTCGCGGGAATCCTGCGGCAGCAGCGAAGGCGGGATCGGAATGCAGCGGATTTCGGTCGCCGCACATCCGGTACAGCAGCGCCTGCTGGGGCAGCGTCGTACTTCTCACGTCGAGATCGGGTGCGCGGTCAGGCAACGCTCGCGACTCGGAAGGTCCACGCTCACCGCCGAATCCGCCCTCGCCGCGGGCGAAGATGGACGAGCGGGACTGCCACAGCTCGTTGCCGTCCACGTCGACCGTTGTCGATTCCTGAACGATCACCGCAGCCTTGCCCTTGTCCCACACCTCGGCAATGCGAGTCGTCGTCATCGCTTTTCCGGATGCAGGCAGCGGCCGGGTGACGGTTACCTCCTGGCTGCCGTGCACGATCTTTGCGAGATCTATTTCGACGCCGGGAAACGACACCCGAGGTGCTTCTGTCGCGTGGAAGGTGGCTGCGACCGTCGCGAACGTGGGAAGCACCTGAGGCGCAACATCTTCCAGGTAACGCAGTTCGGTTTCCCCAAGCGGGTCGGCGCCCGCGCCGAGTGCGAGATGGTAGAGCTGCACGTCGGACGGGTCCCAGCCGAACGACGCCGCGGGTAGTTCGGCACCGATTGCGGTACTCGGATCGATGGGCACTTGTCGTCCTCAGTTCGTGATGCGGTCGGCGGACTGGGTCTTCGACTTCGCCCGCTCGGCAATGTCGAGTACGGCGAGATAGCCGAATGTCATTGCTGGACCGATGGTTGCGCCGGGGCCCGCGTAGGTGTGACCCATCACCGGTGCACTGGTGTTGCCGACCGCGTACAGACCGTCGATGACGCTGCCGTCCTCGCGCAGCACTCGTGCAGCGGTGTCGGTGCGCAACCCGCCCTTGGTGCCAAGATCGCCGGGCACCATCTTGATCGCGTAGTACGGTGCCTTTTCCAATGCGCCGAGGCTGGGGTTCGGCTTGTTGCGTGGGTCGCCGTAGTAGTGGTCGTAGCCGCTGACTCCGCGACCGAAGTCGTCGTCGTGACCTTTGTGCGCAAAGCCGTTGAACCGCTCGACCGTTGCGGTCAGAGCGTCTGCAGGCAGACCGACCTTGGCGGCAAGCTCGGCGATGGTCGGCGCCGAGGTGACGATTCCGGCCTCTACCCAACGTTTCGGAAAACGTTGCTCCGGTTGCAGTCCCGCGAACATGTAGCGGTCGCGATAGCGCTGATCGAGGATCATCCACGTCGGGACGTTTTCGCCTGGCCCCTCGCCGATGCCGTTTTCGCCTCCGTACATCCGGTGCACTGCTTCGACGTAGGGCGCGGCTTCGTTGAGGAACCTTTGGCCGCGGTCGTTGACCATGATCGCGCCGGGCAGGTTGCGTTCGGCAAGGCAGAACCATGGTCCGCCGGTGAGCGGGATCGACGGACCCCACCACGCGTCTTCCATCAGATCTGTTGCAGCACCGAGTTTCTGGCCGGCCTGGATGCCGTCGCCGGTGTTCGCCTTCGCACCGACAGTCCACTCGATGCCAATGGGCTCGCGCTGATACTTCTTGCGCATCTCCTCGTTCTGTTCGAACCCGCCGGAAGCGAGGATGACGCCGTAGCGAGCTGTGATGAGCTGCGGTTGGCCGTTGATCAGCACTTCGACACCGGTGACGATGCCGTTCTCGGTGCGGAGATCGGTCATCGGGGTGTCGAGCATGATCGGAACGTTCGCGTCCAGCAACCCTTTTCGCATTGCGGCGACGAAGGCCTGGCCACGACCGAGCAGATGCTTGCCGGTGAGCCGTGCGAGCGTGAGCCGTGCGCCGACCCGCATGATGCGCAGCTTGCCCCTGTAGTGCCGCTTGCGGAGGTTGAGCCACTTGTAATCGGCCTGTGTGACAACGACGTTCAGCGGAGCTTTGCCGTAATCGGGCTCCAGGTTGGCAAGTTCGGCACCGAGCTTCTTGGCGTTGAAAGGCTTGGGCTCCATCGTGCGGCCACCGAGGCGGCCACCGGGTGCCTCGGGGTAGTAGTCGGAGTAGCCGGGAACCCAACTGAAACGCAGCGGGGTGTGCCGCAGCACGAACGAAATCACCTCGGGACCGCGATCGATGTAGGTGTCGATCTTCTCGGCAGGCACGTCTGTGCCGACGATGTGGTGGAGGTAGGTCCGCGCAGCTTCGAGGTCGTCGTCGACGCCGTCGGCGGCAAGTGCCTCGTTGGTCGGGATCCACACACCACCACCGGAGCGGGCCGTCGAGCCGCCGTAGTGGGTTGCCTTTTCGATGACGACGACACTCAGTCCGCGGTGCGCCGCGGTGAGGGCGGAGGTCATACCGCCGGCGCCACTGCCGACAACGACGATGTCGTATTCGAGCTTGCTCATGTAGAACACGTTATAGAATGATAGGCCTGCGGGTCCAATCTTTCTGCCAGGAAGTATCGCGGAATTTTGCGAGCCAAACCGAAACACGTTGCAGTTTTGCGAGAGGTGCAATCGATGACCTGGGATCTTTCGGCCGATGTGGTCGTTATCGGCTACGGCGCGGCCGGTACGTCGGCGGCGCTGGAGGCCGTGGCCGGGGGAGCGAAGGTCGTTGCGATCGACCGTTTCAACGGCGGCGGTGCGACCGAACTCTCCGGTGGCGTCGTGTACGCGGGCGGCGGAACGTCGATACAGCGGGCAGCCGGAGTGGAGGACACACCGGAGGCGATGTTGGCCTACCTGACCCACGAGGTCGGCGACGCAGTGTCCCCGGAGACGCTGCGTCGATTCGTAGACGGCAGCCCGGCGATGATCGATTGGCTCAGTTCACACGGCGTCCCGTTCGAAGGGTCGCTGTGCCCGTACAAGACGTCTTATCCGAGCAACAAGCACTACCTCTACTACTCGGGAAGCGAAGCGGCAGGCGCCTTCCGTGGCATCGCAAAGCCCGCGCCGCGGGGACACCGCGCGAAGGCGAAGGGGACCTCGGGCAAGAAGATCTCGGGTCCGCTCGCCGCCGCGGCAAAACGAGCCGGTGTCGATTTTCGGCCGCACACCCGCGCGACCAAATTGGTCACCGACGTCGATGGTCGAGTGATCGGCGTGGAAGCCACGACGATGCGCGATGCACCGGCAAAAGTACAGAACCTGTTCGCCAGATTGGCGCGGCTCTCGGCGAAACCCGGGATTTACTACCCACCGCTGCGCAGAGCTTTGGAAGCCCGGATCCTGCGGCTCGAGCGCGCGCACGCCAAACCGATTCGGATCGAAGCTCGGTCCGGCGTGATCGTGAGTGCAGGCGGATTCATCGCCAACCGCGAGCTCGTGAAAGAACACGCGCCGCAATATCGTGGCGGTCTGGTTCTCGGAACTACTGGTGACGACGGCAGCGGTATAGCGCTCGCGCAGAGCGTCGGCGCCGCCACAGATCGGCTCGGCAACGTCTCCGCATGGCGTTTCATCGTGCCGCCGTCAGCGTTCCTGCGGGCCTTGGTCGTCGACAAGGCCGGCTCGCGGGTGATCGACGAATCGCGTTACGGCGCCGCCGTCGGTCACGCGCTCATCGCCGAACACGAGGGTCGGGGCTGGTTGCTCGCCGACGCCGACTTAGTCCGCGAGGCGCGGTCCCAACTCGGCGACCAGTCGACCTGGTTTCAACGGCTGCAGGCCGAGGGTCTCTTCCGGCTCGAAGCCAAGAAGGGTGCCACTGTCGAAGAAGTGGCTCGACGTGCGGGCATCGACCCCGCGGGTCTGCTTGCAACCGTGACCGAACACAACCTCGCCATCGATGCAGGCGAACCCGATCCGGTCGGTAAGCCCGCCGAATTCACCAAAGCCGTACGGACGCCGCCCTTCTCGTTGTTCGATATTTCCATCAAACCGAGCGTGACGAATCCGTGCCCGATGTTGACGCTCGGTGGCGTCGTCGTCGACGAAGCAACGGGAGCAGTCAAGACAGCGGGTGGACAGGATATTCCGGGCTTGTATGCGGCGGGCCGGACTGCCGTCGGGATCTGCTCGAACTCCTACGTCAGCGGGTTGTCGATCGCGGACTGCATCTTCTCCGGCAGGCGCGCGGGTTTGCATGCCGCGCAGCGTGCGCGGGTAGCCAGGTAGGACAGGGAAGGGAACCGATGCTCACCACAGAGGAACGCGCCGACATCGCGGGCAGGCTCGCCACTGCCGAGCGCGACCGGACGCCGATCGGTCCGCTCACCGCAGCGTTCGCCGACATCGACGTCGTCGACGCCTACGAAATTCAGCTACTCAACATCCGGAACAGGCTCGCCGCCGGAGCCAGGGTCGTCGGGCACAAGGTCGGGCTGTCGTCGAAGGCGATGCAGCAGATGATGGGCGTCGACGAACCCGATTACGGGCACCTCCTCGCGGACATGGCGGTCAGCGAGGACGAACCCATACCTGCTGCGCGATACTGCTTTCCGCGCGTCGAGGTCGAGGTCGGGTTCGTACTCGGTGCCGATCTGCCCGGCGAGGACTGCACCGAAGCCGACGTCCTTGCGGCAACCGAGGCGGTCGCACCTTCAATCGAGTTGATCGACAGTCGCATCACGGACTGGAAGATCAAACTCGAGGACACCATCTCCGACAACGCGTCCTCCGCGGGTTTCGTCCTCGGCAAGGAGCGAGTGAAGCCCGGCGACATCGACCTGCGTGGGATCGACGCGACCCTGCATCGCAACGGTGAACTCATCGCGGAAGGTCGCAGCGACGCGGTCCTCGGCGATCCCGTGATTGCCGTCGCGTGGCTTGCCCGCAAGGTCGCGAGTTTCGGTGTGCGGCTGAAGGCAGGCGATATCGTCCTGCCCGGCTCGTGCACACGCGCGATCGACGTTCGGCCAGGTGACAGTTTCCACGCAGACTTCAGCGGGCTCGGGTCCGTCTCGCTGCAATTCGTATAGGGGATCAAATGACTAAAGCGACAGTGGCCATCGTCGGTTCCGGCAACATCAGCACCGACCTGTTGTACAAGTTGCAACGCTCCGACGTTCTCGAAGCCCGGTGGATGATCGGTATCGATCCCAATAGCGACGGACTTGCCCGCGCACGCGGTCTCGGCCTGGAAACCTCTGCGGGAGGCGTCGATTGGCTGCTTGCGCAGCCCGAGTTGCCAGACCTGATCTTCGAGGCCACGTCGGCATACGTGCACAGGGCGGCCGCACCGAGGTATGCCGAAGCAGGTATCCGTGCGATCGACCTGACGCCAGCTGCGGTCGGACCTGCCGTCGTGCCGTCGGTGAACCTCGGTGCGCATCTCGACGCGCCGAACGTCAACATGATCACGTGTGGGGGACAGGCGACCATCCCCATGGTTGCTGCGGTCTCGCGTGTCGTCGAGGTCTCCTATGCGGAGATCGTCGCGTCGGTGGCCTCGGTCTCCGCGGGTCCGGGGACGCGCGCGAACATCGACGAGTTCACCAAGACGACAAGCCGTGGCGTCGAAACGATCGGTGGCGCGAAGCGGGGCAAGGCGATCATCGTGCTCAACCCGGCCGATCCGCCGATGATCATGCGCGACACCATCTTCTGTGCCATCCCGGAGGACGCCGACACAGCCGCGATCACCGAATCGGTCCACCGAATGGTGGCAGCCGTGCAGGAATACGTACCCGGCTATCGGTTGCTCAACGAACCGCAGTTCGATCCGCCGTCGGTAGTGTCCGGCGGTCTTGCGAAAGTGTCCATCTTCGTCGAAGTGGAAGGCGCGGGGGACTATCTGCCGCCCTACGCGGGCAATCTCGACATCATGACCGCGGCCGCTGCCAAGGTCGGCGCCGAAGCCGCGAAGCAAATACTCGACGTGCGTGTGTGAGGAACAGACTTATGACGAACAAGACGAATACGCCTCGCCCCTTCTCCGACACGATCGACATCCGAGTCACCGACACCTCGTTGCGTGACGGGTCCCATCACAAGCGTCACCAATTCACCGCGGAGGACGTCGAGAACATCGTCGCTGCGCTCGACGGTGCCGGCGTTCCGGTCATCGAAGTGACCCACGGGGATGGCCTCGGTGGCTCGTCCTTCAACTACGGATTCTCGAAAACACCTGAACAGGAATTGATTTCGATCGCGGCAAAGACTGCCAAGAATGCCAAAGTCGCCTTCCTGATGCTGCCGGGTGTCGGTGTCAAAGAGGACATCGTGATCGCTCAGGACAACGGTGCATCGATCTGCAGAATCGCGACGCATTGCACCGAAGCCGACGTGTCGATCCAGCATTTCGGTCTCGCCCGCGAACGCGGCCTGGAGACCGTCGGCTTCTTGATGATGTCGCACACGGCACCGCCGGAGTTCCTGGCCAAGCAGGCGCGGATCATGGCGGACGCCGGTTGTCAGTGTGTGTACGTCGTCGATTCGGCGGGAGCCTTGGTTCTGGAGCAGGTGTCGGATCGAGTCGCCGCCATCGTCGACGAATTGCACGGTGATGCTCAGGTCGGGTTCCACGGTCACGAGAACCTCGACCTCGCTGTCGCCAACTCGGTGTATGCGATTCGCGCGGGTGCCTCGCAGATCGATGGCAGTACAAGACGATTCGGCGCCGGTGCGGGCAATACGCCGGTCGAGGCTTTCGTCGGAGTGTGCGACAAGTTGGGCGTGCAGACCGGCATCGACTTCTTCAAGATTGCCGACGCCGCCGAAGACGTCGTCCGTCCGGTCATGCCGCAGGAGTGCCTGCTGGATCGGCAGGCACTGATGATGGGCTACGCCGGCGTGTACTCGAGTTTCCTCAAACATGCTGAGCGGCAAGCGGAACGCTACGGAGTATCGTCCGCCGAGATGCTCGTGCGAGCAGGTGCCCGAAAACTGGTCGGCGGCCAAGAGGACCAATTGATCGACATAGCAATAGAACTGCAGAAGGAAGCGGCCGCGAAAGCGTGAGGGCCTACGGCCTCGTGAGTCCTTTCGGTGGTGCGGCCCTCCGAAAGGACTGGCTCGAAAATGGGTAGGTGAGTGGGCAGGCGACAGCACCCGGCGCAG